>JBFLYE010000218.1 GCA_040756715.1 bacterium | reverse complement strand
TAAAATTTTTTCCCTTTTAATTCAAAATTCAACATTCAAAATTCATAATTTTATAAAGTTTTCCTTAAGATTATCTAAACACATACATTTTGTAAAGCGTTATGGAATTAACTATATATAAAAGATATGGGTAGGTTTCAGTCCCTTTAAGCGTGCAAAGGATGCTCATCTTTCCCTTACCGGACAAAAGGTAAGAACCATAGACAAGGAAAACGCCTTTTTATTTGCAAACCCTGATTGTTCTCCTTATAATGTTATTATGGATGTTTCTATTTTGGATGAAGTTTCCGCTATATTAGAAAAGCCCTCTTTTTCAAACCTTGATAGTCAGGTAATAATTGATATATCAGAGGATAAGTCACAATGCTTTCTTACCATAACCCATCCTGTTCTTTTTGGAAAAATACCAGAGTTTGAGGTCGTTTTAGCCTTGATAGAAGAAAAGGGAATAAAAAATATAGATGAGAAAATAATAAGAAGGGTTTTAAAGGAAAGGGATTTTGAAAAAAAACACCTTATCGCAGAAGGAAAAAAGGCAAAAAAGGGGGAAAAGGCAAAATATTTATATAGATTTGGGAAAATAGAAGAGAGGGAATCTCCATTGGATAAATTTGAGGCAATCCCCGGACAACTCCTTGCGGTAAAGACAAATCCAACAAAGGGAAGCGATGGAATGGATGTATGTGGAAATGTAATAGAAGGCATTATGGGAGATGATATTGTTATGATTGCTGGGAAGAATACGGCTATTTCAAGGGATAGGACAAGAATTTATGCGACAAAAAATGGTTTTGTTTCCTGGAAGAAAGATCGGGTAGACCTTGAACCTCTTATCTCTATAGATGGCGACTTAACCAGCGATATAGAATTTGATGGAAGCTTAAATGTATCTGGCTCTATAAAGGGAGCAAAGGTAAAGATAGAGGGAGAGCTTAAGGTTTCTTTAAATATTGAAAATTCATCAGTTAGTGCAGGTGGAAGCATAGAGGTCTTTGAGGGGATAATTGGCTCAGAAATCACATCAA
Organism: bacterium; assembly: GCA_040756715.1. Classification (NCBI taxonomy): domain Bacteria; species bacterium. The sequence continues at coordinate 7,315 of JBFLYE010000218.1, read as the reverse complement.
AGGGTGATATTATAGGAAATTCAGCAAGCTCTTCAACCCTACAAGCAACCTCATCAATAATCATAAGAACAGGAATAAATGATTGCAATTCAAAAGCAAGGTCTATATTTATTCCCGGAGCCAAAGGTATAATAATGACAAAGGGGACACCGCCACCTGCTTTATTTACAATTCCTATTGTTATATCAAAGGGGCTTTCTGGTCTTTCGGGAGGGAGTGCTCATTGTGAAAAGGTAATTGATGTCGAGGTTTTGGGCGATGTTTCTCATAAAAAGACCGAAGTAAAGGTAGAGAGAGGGGGGACAATATCTGCCTCATCATCCATATATCCAAAGACAAAAATAACCATTGGTTTAAGAAGCCAGGAAATAATAAAACCCATAGAGGAGGTAACATTTATTGAGGAAAGGGGAAAAATATTGCAAATCCCATATAAACAGGCAGAAACAGAGCTTATAACGCCTATATATGGGCCAACCATATTAAAAGACCCTCCCTCTGTAATCCTAGAAAAAGGCAATACAAAAAAAGAGGCATCCCTTTTATTACAGATAGAAGAAAATAGCCTAGAAGAATTCCTTATTCCTGAATATCAAGCTTCTATCTTTTTTCAAAAGGGCATAGATGGGCCCTGGAAAAAGCTTATTTTAGAGATAGAAAATAAAAGAAAGCAAGAAAGGGAAAAGCCAGGTTCTTTTAAGATTGATAACCTTCCCGAGGGACTATACCTTACCATTTATCCACCCGGAGAAGAGGGACTACCAGTAAAGCCAAGGGATTTAATAGAAATCTTTAAGGAATATAAAGGGCTTAATCCAGAGGCAATAAGGGATGCTATTGTCCAAAGGGATGGGAAGCCTGTAAAGATAGGAGAGAGGCAATATATCCCAGAGATTGATGGAAAGATAACATTAAAGCTTGAGGACGAAGAAAAGATAAAGAATGCAAAGGCATTCTTGACCATTGGTTCACCAAAGGAGGGGGGGGAGCAAATCCCATATTCAGAGATAATAAAGTTTATTGAGAAAGAGAAAATAAGGGCATTCGATAAGAAAAAGATAGCATTGGCCTTAAAGAAAAAATACTACAACAAGCCATTTCTCATATCTTCTGCTATATTTCCAAAAAAGGGAGATGATGCTTGTTATATCTATAAATTTGGGGAAGGGCCTTATGATTACCCAGATGTAATAGAAGGCCAGATATTGGCAATAAAAGAAGCCCCAAAAATTGGTGAGGAGGGAATTAACTGTATAGGAGAGGTTATTCCAGGGATATTGGGCAGCGATTTTAAAATCCAGGCGGGAAGGAATACATTTCTCTCAAAAGATGAAAATATTTTGTATTCTTCTTCCTTTGGCAGGGTATTCTGGACCAATAACCGAGCTGATGTAGAAAAGGTTATGGAAATAGATGGCGATTGTGAAAAAGACATTGAATTTGCTGGAAAGGTTATTATAAACGGCTCTTTGAAAAGGGGGGTAAAAATTACCTCAGAGGGAGGGATTTTAATAAAGGGGCAAGTCTTGTCAAGGTGTGAGATAACCTCGGGTGGCTCTATTGAGATAGATTCTGATATAAAAGGAGAAGATGGCCAGGAAATAGCTATTTCTGCAAAGGGTGATGTTATCGCAAACTCAGTATCCTTTTCAAATATATCATCCGAAGGCTCTGTAATTGCAAGAACAGGGGTTACCGATTGTAATATTATTGCCAAATCCCTTGTCATTACAGGAAGGAAGGGGATAATAATGACAAAGGGAACACCACCCCCTCCCATATTTACCATTCCCATTGCTATGGCATCTGGAGTAAAAGGCTTGGTGGGTGGAGGAAAAATAGAGGTTTCGGAATTTATTGATGTTGAGCAGATTGGCTCTGTTTTGCATAAGAAGACAGATATAGTTATAAAGAGCGAAGAGGGAAAAATCAGTGTTCAGGATGCGGTATATCCAAAGGTGAGTATGAAAATAGGAAAGGCATTTCTCTTTGTCTCTAGGCCATTTGAGGGAGGAGGATGCTTTAAGCAAGAATTGGGAAAGATAGTAAAGCATTCTTACGAAGAAATTCCTGCAGATCTTACATTCATTCCATATTCAACAAGCATAAAGGATGTTCCTCCCTCAATTGCCCTTTTATCAAATGAAAAAGAAAAGGCAAAAGAATTCCTTTCTCTTTCAGAGATTTCATCCATAAGCCTTGATGAAAAGCTTTCCCTATTTTTTCCCAAGGGAATAGAAGGGCCTTGGAAAGAGAAGGAAAAGGAGATTACTTTAAAGATAAAGGAAAAGGAGGAAGCACCTGGTTCTTTTAAGATTGATAATACGCAGGATGGTGTTTATCTTAGCATAAACCCACCAGGGATAAGGGGAAAACCTGTAAATATGGAGGATGTTCTTCTTTCTACCTCAGAATTTTTTGATATAGATGAGCCCGCCATAAAAACATCAATTGAAAAAATGGATGGAAAGCCTGTAAAGATAGGAGAGAGGCAATATATCCCAGATCTTGATAGCCCTGTTAAGATAGAGATAATCGATGAAGGCGAAATAAAGGCAAAAAAGGTTCTTTTGACAATAGGAGAGCCAAAAACAGGTGGAAGAAAAATAAGGTATAAAGAGGTTTTGTGGCTTTTAAAGAAGGAGGGGATAATTTATGGAATAGATGAGAAAAAGATCCTTCTTGCCTTAAAAAAGGATTATCATAAACCATTTCTTGTTGCATCTTGTCTTGTTCCCACAAAGGGAGAAAATGCATCCTATCTTTACAAATATGGGGATAAATTTGATGTAATACCAGGGCAAATTCTAGCCATAAAAAAGGAAAAAACAAGGGGAAATAATGGGATAAATTGTCTAGGAGAGGAGATTCCTGGGATTTTTGGCGATGACTTTGAAATTATTAGCGGAAGGAATACAAGGCTTTATTCTCAAAATATTTTGTATTCACAAGCCTCTGGGAGGGTAACTTGGGATGGAAATAGGTGCGATGTGATTAAAACGCTTGTAATAGATGGAAACCTTGAGGAGAATTTGGATTTTTCTGGGAAGATAATTATTTCTGGCTCTGTAAAAGAGGGGTTAAAGATAAATGCTTTACAAGGTATAGAGATAGGAGGAGATATTGGAAATTCCTGTAATGTTTCCTCAGGGGAGAGTGTGCAGGTTTCTGGACATATCCTTTCTAAGACATCTATTGATGCAAAATATGATATTATCGCCCAATCAGCATTTGAATCTACCCTTAATGCAGGGGGAGCAATTGTTATGAATACAGGAATGAGGTGCAAGGCATCGGCTGATAGAATATACATTGTTGGAAAAAAGGGTGTAATGATGTCAAAAAATAAGCCAGAAATACCAGAATTTACCCTGCCTCTTGCTATAGAAAGAGGGGTTAAAGGCCTTGTGGGTGGAGAGATAGAAGCAAGGGAGATTTTTGCAGATATTATTGGCTCTGTAGAACAAGAAGAGACAACAATAGGGCTAAAAAGGGGAGGAAGGATTTCTTGTGGATGCGTATATCCAAAGACAAAGATTAATGCTATTGAGATAAAAAAGCAATCTGATAACATAGGGTTTCAAGATGAGGGAGGAAGAATTAAAGAAATAGCCTATAAGCCCTTTGAGATTGTTTTGACACAAGCCCAAATAGAAGCTCCAAGGGAAAAATATCCAGAATCAATAGCCCTTTTAAAGGAAGAAAGGGAAATGGCAAAGGCTATTCTTAAATTAAGCGATGATAAGATAGGGTTTATTGAATTAGATGATGAAATAAGTCTATTTTTTGAAAAAGGGATAAAGGGTCCTTGGGTTGAGATAGAAGAAAGAATAGAAAAGGAAAAGGAAAAACCAGCAAGCTTTAAGATAAAAAACCTTCCCGAAGGGCTATACATTACAGTAAATCCCGGCGGAATAAGGGGAAAACCCCTTTCCTTTGAAGAAGTTGAAAGGGCTATACAAAAATTTTATAATGTTGATATATCTGCGGTAAGAGAGGCGATAAAATCTTCCTCTGGAAAGCCTGTAAAGATAGGAGAAAGGCAATACATTAAAGAGATTGATGGAAGGATAGAGGTAATTGTGGATTAACGGGTATGGGTTTGACACATGCCATTTTAAATTTATTCCATTGACATATTCCCTATTTTTCTGTAATATAAATATATGCTAATTGTACAAAAATATGGAGGCTCATCCCTTGCAAACCCAAATAGGATAAAGAAGGTTGCCAGGAGAATAACTGGGCTGAAAAAGAAAAATAACCATCTTGTGGTGGTTGTTTCTGCTATGGGAAAGACAACGGATGAGCTTATAAGCCTTAGCCATCAAATAACAGAAAATCCACATAAAAGGGAGCTTGATATGCTTATTTCAACCGGAGAGCAAATCTCAGCCGCCCTCCTTTCTATGGCTATCTATAATGAAGGTTTTAAAGCTGTCTCTTTAACCGCCTCACAGGTTGGAATACGCACAGACAATAGCTTTACAAAGGCAAGGATAAAGGGGATAGATACAGTAAGGATAAACAAGGAGCTTTCCGAGGATAATATTGTAATTGTTACAGGGTTTCAAGGGATAACAGAAGAGGATGAGATTACAACCCTTGGCAGGGGTGGCTCTGATACAACAGCCGTTGCCCTCGCTCGTTGTTTGGATGCAGAGTCTTGCGAAATATATACAGATGTTGATGGTGTCTATACCGCTGACCCAAGGATTGTGCCAAAAGCAAAGAAGTTGGATATTATTTCGTATGATGCAATGCTTGAAATGGCATCTTTAGGCTCTGTTGTTTTACAAACAAGGGCGGTTGAATTTGCAAAGAAGTATAGCGTTGTCATTCATTTAAGGTCAAGTTTTAATGACAATCCAGGAACAATTATTTGTGAGGAGGTGATCACAATGGAAGAGCCAATTATTTCAGGAATACCAACAGATTCAAATTGTGCAAAGATTACGATTATCGGTATTCCAGACAAACCAGGAACAGCGGCTGAAATATTTCAAGCCCTGGCAGACCACGGAATAAATGTAGATATCATTGTCCAGAGCCAAAGCCCTGATAAAAAGGCAAATATCTCATTCACAGTAGATAGGGCTGATATTTCCACAAGCTTAGGGATTATAGAAAAAATAAAAGAAAAGCTTGGTGCAGAGAAGGTTCTTTCTGATGATAATATCGCCAAAGTCTCTATTGTTGGAGTTGGAATGAAAAGCCATCCAGGTATTGCAGCAAAGATGTTTAAAATCTTGGGGGATAAAAGGATAAATATTGATATGATATCTACATCAGAGATAAAGATATCCTGTGTTATTGAAAAAAGCAAGATGGAACAAGCAGCAAATGCCCTGCACAGCGGCTTTGGTCTGGATTAAGAAATTGGTATATGTTTAGCCTTTAGTGATTAGATAAAATGGGATTTGTAGGTTCATTGATCATTCATAGTGCTTTTCTCTTTCTTTCATCCTTTATTATTTTGAATAGGGAGATAAAAGAGGAGAGGATAATCGAGGTATCCCTTGTTTCCATTCCAGAAGCACCAAGAAGAGAAATATTTCCTATACAAAGAAAGGCAACAAGGGGACCTGTTAGGCCATCAGCAAAGAGCAAAGCCATTCCTTCACGATTTAAGCCCAAAAGGATAATACCAGAGGAAATGTCAAGCAAAAAGGGAAAGGTAGAAGAAGTTTTACCCTGGAAACCTGTTAGACCAAATCTTGATATTGCAAATACTTATGGAGAGATATTTACAGGAACAGGAACAAAAGGGGATGTTGGTATAGGAGAGGGAAAAGGAGAGGGAGGAGAAGGTGGAAAGGGAGAAGGAAGGGGAGGTCCATATACACTAGAAATTACAGGAGAGGTGGCAAGAAGGGCAATTTTTTATCAAGAGGGATTTAAGATTCCAGAATGGCTTGAAAAAAAGGGTATATCCCTTGAGGGAAGCTTTAAATTTTGGGTTTTACCAGATGGAAGCGTTGACAGGGCTACAATCCTCTATTCATTCGGATATAGAGAGCTTGATAGCCTTGCTATAAATTCTATATTAAGATGGAGGTTTGCTTCCCTAAGGGAGGGAAAATATGAAGAATGGGGAATTGCAAGGATAAAAATTAGGTTGAAATAATGGAAAAGATTGGTAATTTGTTGGTTAAAAGTGGGATGATCTCCCAGGATCAGCTTACCCGGGCATTGAGGGAACAAGCAAAAAATCCAGGTGAGCGGCTTGGTCATACCCTTGTCAGGCTTGGCTATATTGGAAGGAGGGAGATGATTATGTTTCTTAATGAACAAAAGGTAAAAAAGCAAAGGAAGAAATCCTGGATAGAAAAGCTATTTGGAAAATGAAAGACAAAAGATTAGGAGAGATTCTTCTAAAGGAAGGATTGATAGACGAGGAAAAGCTTAATAAGGCATTGTTTCTTCAGAGAGAAACAAAAAAAAGGGTTGGAAAGATTCTGGTAGAGCTTAATTTTATCTCTGAGGAGAAGATATGTGAAGCTTTATCAAGCCAGATGAATATCCCAAAGGTTAACCTTTCTGAGCGGGAAATTTCCTTTTTTGATGAGAGGTTAAATTCTTTAATTAAAAAAAAGAAAGTCCTTCCCCTGGTAAAAAACAGTAATACAATTGTTCTTGCTATGTCAGATCCCCTTGATGTTATTACGATGGACGATGTTAGGAGGATAACCGGATGCGAAGTAAAGCCTGTTGTAGCCACAGAGAGCCAGATAGATGAGGCTATAAAGAGGTATTATGAAGATCGCCTGGTAAGAGATTTAAAGACAAAGGATTCTACGCTCTCACAATTTGTAGACTCAATAAGAAAAGGCCAACCTAAACCATTTGCCGTAGACACATCTTTTTTTCTTGAAGCAACAAAGAGCATCTTTGCAGGAAGAACAAGGGATATAGAGGCAGAGGATATATTAGGTGATCTTCTGGTTAGAAAGGGGATAATCACCCAATCCCAGCTTGATCTGGCAAAGGAAAAAAGAAATGAGGAAAAGCTTGGTGATGTTTTGGTAAGGCTAAAATTTACAAGCAGAGGCAGGGTCTTGACCGAGCTTACCCAGATTTTGTTTAAAATATGACAAATAAAGGAAAAGATAATATTTGACAATCCTACCATTTTATCTTATCCTTAAAGAGGAATAAGGATGGGATTTGTAAGAACATCTGTTACAATTATAGTTAATTCCATAACGCTTTACAAAATGTATGTGTTTAGATAATCTTAAGGAAAACTTTATAAAATTATGAATTTTGAATGTTGAATTTTGAATTAAAAGGGGAAAAATTTTATAAAACTTAA
>JBFLYE010000217.1 GCA_040756715.1 bacterium | reverse complement strand
GAATTTTGAATGTTGAATTTTAAATTAAAAGGGGAAAAATTTATAAAACTTAACCTTTTTCAATCCAAAATTCAAAATTTAGAATGCAAAATTTCTTAAATAAACATAAACCCTATCTATTTTTGCACTAAGTGAGGAAAGATGCTATAAAAACCTGAGTAGATCACATTTTTTAGTTTTTTAGAAGCTCTGAGGCAGAAACAAGCTCTATTCCATTCTTTTGAAACTCTGGAATCTTTTCTAAAAGAACAGAAATGGTTGCCCTTTTAGAAATATGACCAGTCCCAATCGCAGAGCCTTTGTTTCTTGCTACCTCTATTAGCAGAGAAAGAGAAGAAAGGACAGAATCTAAAGAATTATTATTGTCTATGAATATTTCCCTTTTGCCTGCTAGAATTCCCATATCTTTTGCTAATTTATAGGCAATGCTCTTTGAGGTTGTAAGGCTATCTACAAAATAGAGGTTTTTCTCCTTAACTATCTCAAGGACAGGCTCCATTATTTCTTTATTTGCTGTTGCCTTTGAGCCTCTATGATTATTTAAACCAACGCAATAGGGTATACTTTCAATTGCTTCTTTTGTAATCTTTTTTATCTCATCAGGGCTCATCTTTGTAGAAATTTCTTTCTTTTCTTTTTTTCCATTTATTGCCTCCATTGGAAGGTGGACCATAACCTCTCCTCCATTATTATGAACAAGCTCTGCTGTTTCTTTTGAAAAGGAGAGATGGGGAATAATGGAGACGGTTATAGGATAGCCCTTTTTTATTAAAGAAATGGCATCTTTTGGAAGGGAATAACCTGCATCATCAAGGATTATGGCTATTTTACAAGGTTTTCCAGGCAAAATTGGCTTAAAGGGAGCTCCCCGAGGTTTTTCGGGAAATGCTTCTTTCCATCTCTCTTCCCTCTCCTCTCTTCTCTCTTTTGTCTCTAATTTCTCCTCAATAGATAAAAGCCTATTGGATAATTTATCTATCCCTTTAAGGAGCTTTTGATTTTCTCTTTCAATATAAAGAATAGAAAGTAGCCAACCCCCCAGACAAAAAAAGGCTATCAAAAAAAGAATTAAAGAATAATCCCTTTTTTTCTTCATTTAAGCCTCTAATGCCGTTATCTCCTCATAGGCAGACTCCTCCTTCTCCCTTGCAATGACATTAAGAAGTGCCTGGACAATCTTTGGGTCGTGTTGCTTTCCTGCATTTTTCCTTAATTCATCAATGGCTACCTCAGGCTTTAATGGCTTTCTATAAGCCCTTTTTGCTGTCATTGCAGAAAATGCATCGGCAACAGAAATTATCCTTGCACCAAGGGGTATCTCTTCTTGTTTTATCCTATCTGGATAGCCTGTTCCATTAAACCTCTCGTGGTGATTTCTGATATAGGAAAGCCCGTTTTGTATAGATGATATAGGAGAGGCAATATATTCACTCCTTATAGAATGGCTTTTAATAATCTCAAATTCCTCATCATTCAAAGAATCGGGTTTATTTAATATAAAATCTGGAATCCCTATCCTTCCAACATCGTGAAGTAAGGCGCATTTTTCTATCAAAGAAACCTCCTTTCTTGGAAGGGAAAGTTCAATTGCTATCTTTCTTGCATACTCAGAAACCTTTTCTGAATGTCCCTTTGTAAAGAAATCCGATGCCTCTTTTGAGAAAATCATAGCCAAAAGAATCTTATAATAGTTTTCCTCAAGGTTTATAGTAAGAAAATCGCTCTCCTTAAACTCCCGATGAAAGAATTCCTCTCTTAAATTTCTCTCCTCCTTTAATCTTTCCTCAACAAAAAAAAGCCTTTCTGATAGCTTGCTTTCCTCCCTTTTTCCCTCTTTTATCTTCTTATAGGAGACAATGAGAAGGAAAGAGAGGATAATAATTATAGAAAGAGAAATAAGTAAAATCATTTATAAACAACCCCCAATACATACCTTAAGGAACTTACCAAATTGAAGGAAGAATTCTCCCTTTAAAGAAAAGGCAAAAACACATTGGCTTAAAAGAAAGATAAATAAAAATCTAGTCTTCATTGGCTATGTTATACCAATGGATGTATCACCAAGCCACAAAATGGCTTTGGATAAAAATATGTTGCCTTGCCAGGCATCCTATTTCCCGATGATGCTATTTTAAGCACATCAGAAATATCTGTTGGCCTTAAAAAAAATCCACAGGCACCATTCATCGCCCTATCAAATACCAAATTCCTATCTATTGTATATTCAATCTCGCTTTCGTTTATCTTTCCATCAAATAATAATACATGGAGGATAGAAACATCAAGCATTCTTAATTCTTCCTTGATTTTATTTAATAAACCCTTGTCTTTAAGGGTTATAATAAAACTAAAATTTCTTGTGCAAACCCCAAATACCCCAATTTCCTTCCTTTCTGACAAACAAGGCAAAATCTTTTCTTTGGGTTTTTCCTCTATATTAAAATATCTCTTTATTCTTAAAATATCTGGCATTCCTTTAATTATTCTATGTGCAGGAAGAATTTTAAAGTCACCATATTCTATGCTAGAGATAAGTGCCATTGTTCTTTTCTTTTTTTCATCTTTTGTTTCTTTAAAGTATGTAAGGGCTGTATCGTATCTATGGTGGCCATCTGCAATAAATAGCCTTATCTTCTGGAATGCCTTTTGAATATCTTTGTTCTTCTCTATCCTCCATAATCTACAAAATAGCCCATTTTTATATTCAAACTCAATAAAGGGAGGATGAATAGGCTTTATAAGGGCTTTTATCTTTCCATTATCAGAGAATATAAGGAATATGGGAGAAAAATTTGTATTGCAGGCTTTAAGCAATTTTAACCTGTCTACCTTTGGTTTTTTTAATATCCTCTCATGCGGTAGGATAATACCAGATGTATAATCTTCAAGGATTAGGGAGGCAATAATGCCTTGGAATTTTCCCCTTTCTCCAAATATCTCCCATTCCTGTTCATAAAGATAAAAATATTCTTCTTTCTCCTCAATAAAAATATTGTTCCTTCTCCATAATGCAAGGGTCTCTTTTGCCATTTCATATCTATTATGTTCTTTTCCAAGGATAAGCCTAATTATGTTATAAGGGCTTTTTTTGTAATATTCATTTTGCTCTTCTTCTCCTATGACATCATAGGGTGGTGTAACCACTGAGGCTATATCAACCTTTTTTGGGTTGTAGACCTCTCCCTTGAATGGAAAAACCCCTGCCATTTCAAAAAATAATAATCTTTTTTATCTATTTGTCAAGATTAGACCTTCTGACCTTTTGACTCTTTAGACTCTTTTGCTAATAGGATTGAGATGGGAATGATAACAAGGCCTGCGGTAATAAAAAATGGACCAAGAAATAGCCTTTTTAGGTAAAGGAAAAGAAATCCCATCCCATAAACCAAAAGCCCAATTACAAATATCTTTTTATTCATTTTGTAAAATCAGCTATTTTCTTTCTTATAGATACCTTAAGCTTTGTTATAGCATTTGCATGAAGCTGGCAGACCCGGGATTCAGTAACATTTAGAACCTTTCCAATCTCCTTTAGGGTAAGGTCTTCATAGTAATACAAGGCAATAGTTTCTCTTTCTTTTTCAGAAAGCCTGCTTATGGCACCTGCCAATATATCCTTTACCTCTTCTTTCTCTATGATAACCTCTGGATTTTGACTTTGGGAAGCTTGAATTGTGTCAATGCCCAGAATCTCATAGTTATCTTCTCCTAGATACCACACTTCATCAAGGGAAATAATTGTTGTTCCTGAAATGTCAAGAAGGATTTGGTTAAATTCTTCCTTGGTTATTTCAAGCTCCTCACATACTTCTTCCTCTGTGGCTGGTCTTCCGTATTTCTTTTCAAGCTTTATATAGGTATCTTCAAGCTCCTTTGCCTTTTTTCTCATAAGCCTTGGCACCCAATCAAGGGCTCTTAACTCATCTATAATAGCACCCCTAATTCTTTTTGAGGCATAGGTTTGAAAAACAAACCCCTGATTTGGATCAAATTTCTCAATAGCATCGATAAGCCCAATAATTCCATAGCCTATCAGGTCATTATAGTCAATATTGGGAGCTCCTATAGCTATCCTTCCTGCTATATATTTAACAAGGGAGGCATATTTTAAAATTAGCTCCTCCCTTATCTTGGGATCATTGGTTCTTTTATACTCCCTCCATTGCTCTTCTTCTGTCATGGCCTTTCCTCTTTAAGAATAACATTAAATCCTTTTTTCTTTTTAAATTGCCTTCTTATAAAAGCTTCTAATATCAATCCAAATATAAAAACAATAAGAAATATAAAAAACATTTTAATAAAGGAAACAAAGAATAACTCCCTAAAAGAAACTATTCCTTCCAGTCTAAATATAGAAAACAAACCTGCGCTTACCGAGATCAAAAATCCCACAAGAAATGGAATTATTCCCATTTTTAAAAAATTATAGGGATGAAAAATCCTTGTGTCAAGCATTTATCTCATTCTTCTTCCCAAAACCCTGTAAGATTCTCACATTCAAATTAAAATAGAAAGCATAAATGTTTTTTGGTATAATTTTGAAATGGCCCTTTTTGTTTTTTTTGTTTCCCTTTTTGTTTATCTTTTTACCCTTACACCCTCTATTGGTCTCCATGATTCAGGGGATATGACCACAGCCTCCTGGATTCTTGGAATTTGCCATCCGACCGGATACCCATTTTATATGATTCTTGGAAAGGCCTTCTCAAGCCTTATTCCTATCGGAAGTATTGCCTTTAGGATGAATTTTCTCTCTTCCATTTTTGCCTCCTTATGTGTAATGATTACCTATTTTATTACCTTAAAGCTAATCCCGCATCTTAAATCCCGCATCCCAAGCATTATTTCCTCCTTAACTCTTGCCTTTAGCACAAGATTTTGGGAACAGGCTATAATTGCAGAAAAATACACCCTAAATGGCTTTTTCTTTAGCCTCCTTACCCTTCTTTTGATTAAAAGAAAATGGCTCTTGTTTAGCTTTTTTCTTGGCCTTTCCTTTACTCATCATACCCAGACAATGTTTCTTCTTCCGGGAACATTTGTCTTTATCCTCATTACATTATTGAAACACAAAGATGCAGAAAAAAGGCACAAAGGCACAAAGGCACAAAGGCACAAAATAATTCAAAATTCAAAAGAGAAAATTCAAAATCTCTTTAAAATGGCATTTCTTTTTATCCTTCCATTATTCCTCTGGTTCTATCTTCCAATAAGGGCAAGTTGTAATCCAGAGCTAAATTGGAATATGCCAAAGGATATAACGGGATTTACACAGCATATCACAGGATTTGGATATACAGGGCTATTCTTCCTTCCTACATTTATAAAGGTATTAGGCCATTTAAAGGATAGGGTTTTTCCTTTCTTTCTTTCACAATTTACCATAATTCCCCTTATCTTTGCCTTAATTGGCTTATTCCTTCTTTTTAAAAAAAATATTCTTTTCTTTTTCTTTTGCCTTCTTACTATTATCTTTAACATCTATATGGCAATTGGCTACAATATCCCAAATATTGAGGATTATTATATCCCATCCTTTATCTACATAAGCATATTTGTAGGGTTTTGTTTTTCAGTTCTTCCAAAGAAAATCCCTTTTTTCTGCCTCCTTATCCCCTTAATCCCCTTAATTACCCATTTTAATTTTTGCAACAGGAGGAATTACTATATCATCTATGACCACACCCTTGCCTTGATGGATTCTCTAAAGAAAGATTCTATTTCCCTTTATACAATGGATTACAACATATTCCCTTTATGGTATCTTGAATATGTAGAGAAGAGGAGGGGGGATATTTCGCCCATTTTATACCCATATTTTCATCAGGATTGGACATTGTTCCGCCTCCTTCAGGATAAGCCCTATCTTAATATGGATAGGTCTCCCTCAAGGGATAAGCCATTATCCGAGCTTGATGCTATATTAAAAAAAAGATTTGAAACCCTGGTTTTAAACAATCCAAATACCCCAATTTACCTTGATTTTAAGGGATGGATTCCTCAGGGTTTTATCTATATTCCTTCTGGCTTTGTATTCAGAATTCTACCTTTTAATTGTGATATTGAAAAAGAGCTTACAGAAAGCATTCCAAATTTTAGAGCAAGGAAGCTAAATGAGACAAGGGAATGGAGGACAAAGATGATGGTAGATGAGTATTCAAAGGCTTACAATGAAAGGGGTAGCCTTTACAATATCCTTGGAAGGCATAATGAGGCTTTGGATGAATACCTTAAGGCAATAGAGCTAGAAAAAAATAACCCCGTAATTTACAGAAACCTAGGAAGGACATATGCTGTTTTAGGAAAATATAATGAGGGAGAGAGGGCTTTAAAGAATGCCTTATCAATAAAGGAAGATTATGCAGATTGCTATTCTGACCTTTCTATTATTTACCTTAAGCTCAATAAAAGAGAAAAGGCGATCTCCTCCTTAAAAAAGGCATTGCAGATAGACCCAAATCATTCTGAGGCAAAGAAAAACCTTTTAATTCTCCAGAAAAATAAACCCTAATTTTTAGGGTCAATATATATTAAAAAATCAGCGAAAATCTGTTAAATCCGTGTCATCTGTGTGCTTAAGCTTATACATTGGAGACAATAATTTTCTTGTCAAAAATATCCTGGTTGTTGTATTATGGTAAGAAGCATTATCTGGTTGAAATAAAGTCATCGGCAGATATGGATGAGCTTGGAACATTTGAGAGAAAGTGCATATTTTACCAGAAAAACAGAAATTATTCCAAAAGATTTTAATTGCTGTGGAAAGAGGCTTTTAGCTTTGGTGGTTTTGGGGCTGGTTTGGATAAATCCTTTATATGCTAATTTGACCAAGCAGGATATTGAGGATATAAGGGACACATCTGCTAGAACTAGGCAACAGGTGGAAACAAAACCCCTGCCTCTAACCTTACCAGCCAAAGAAAATCCAAAGTATAGGTTTATCACACTTGCCTACCTACTCGTCAAAAGGATTTTCTAAAAGGCTGTTTTCAGGGAGCTTAAAAGGGATAAAGCTTCTGGAATAGATGGGGTATATGCCCTCTCCTCGTATAGAGGAAGCATTGCTGAAGAGCCAGGTTGCGGAAATCCTTAAGCACGGTTCTGTGGAGGGGCATAAAATATAGGAGGTTATAGAAAATGTCTACTCGACAAAGGATTAAGAGGCAAAAAAAGAAAAATATGGGTTTTCCATTAGAATATATCCTTATTATCTCCCTCCTTGTTATCTCATTTGTCTTAAGGCTCTCTATTCTTAAGGATATTGAAGCAAAAGGATGGCTTGGAAATCAGCTTATGGCAGGAACAGATATGGCAACCTTTGACTCCCAGGCACAAAGCATCTTAAAGGGAAAAAATATATGTTGGGCAGGAGCAACCTCTGTTCTCTATCCTTATTTTGTAGCTTTTATCTACCTTGTTTTTGGAAGAAATCTTCATTCTCTCTATATTGTTCAGACAATCATAGCCCTATTTTCCTATTTCCTTATTTATCTTGCAACAAAAAGGCTATTTGGCAAAAATGTTGGTTTTATTACATTTATTTTAGCCCTATTCTATGGCCCGTTTATCCTTTATGAGGATTCATTGTTAATAGACGGATTATTTACCTCCCTTGTTTGCATAATCCTCTATTTTTTGGTAAGAACCCAAGAAGATTCAACAAGAAAAAATGGCTTTATTTTGGGAATGGCAATTGGGATATCGGCCCTCCTGCGAGGAACTATCCTTACATTTCTCCCCTTTCTTTTTATTTTGTCTTTAATATTGTTGGGAGCAAGGAAGGGAATTCTTATCTTTTTGTTTATAGCAATTGGAAGCATAATACCAATAATTCCCGTTACAATAAAGAATTACATTGACACAAAGGAGTTTATTCTTCTTTCTGCAAAGGGAGGGATACAATTTTATATTGGAAATAACCCAGGCTCAACAGGCACTTCTGATTCATATCCAGAAAATTATAATGAAATTGCAGAGAGGATAAATAAAGAGCCGTCTATTTCAAAGAGGTCTTCTCTTTGGATAAAGGAATCTTTAAGGTTTATCAAAAACAGCCCTTCTGCCTGGTTAGGTCTTACCCTTAAAAAAGCCTGGCTATTTTGGGACAGTTGGGAGGTTCCCAACAATGTTGACTATAGCCATTTTAAAAATCTTTCAAAGGTTATGCCTGGATTCCTTACATTTAGCCTGATAGCTCCATTATGCCTTTTGGGTCTTATTTTGTCAATAAAGAGAAAGGCTGTGCTTGGATTGGTATTCTTTATTCTCTCTTATTTTTTGACCATAACAGCATTTATGGTCTTGGGAAGGTATAGGATAGGTGTTATTCCCGCACTTTTACCATTTGGAGGATATGCAATTTTTTATTTATATAATGCCTTTAAAAAGAGAGAAATCAAAATAATAACCCCTTGTTTCTTGCTATTCTCTTTGCTATTTATGGGGGTTAATTTCTCTTCAACCCTTAAAGGTTTAATCTGGCCTATGGTATATAAAAGTGGGGTAGAGATTGAAAAGGATGGTTATCTTTTAATTATGGATACACCAGAGGAAGGAGGAGGAAGAGAAACCTTTACTTTAAATAACCCCAATAGAATAATAAAAAAAGAGCTTATCATAAAGGATATTTCAAAGATAAAGGATAATTGCTTCTTCTTTTTTGATTTCTTTGGAGGTCCTGGGATAATTTCTATCCAGATAAATGAAAAAAATTTAGGAAGCACACCCTGCCCAAGTAGTGGCGGTCTGCTTATCTTTGGAAAGGCAGGTTTTCCTTTATCGATGTTAAGGGAGGGAACAAATACTATTTCATTAAAGGCTTTAGAGGGGCAATTTGAAATCCCCCTTGAGAAGGTATTAAGATATGGCAGGTCGTTTATCTCTGAAGATGGGGGAAAGACATTTAATAAAATAGAGAGGGGGGAATTCACCATAAGGCTTAAGCTTAAGTTAAAATAAAAAGGTGAACCCTGCTAAAGGTAACCCTCGGAATAGTTTAGGAGCAATGAACTCATTTTTTGCCAAAGTTGAGTTATGTGGGAAAAAACTCCCGACTGCTCAGTTATTTATAGTATCTTCCATTACTTAGTGCAAAAATAGATAGGGTTGTGTTTATCTGTTAAAAATTCATCCACCTTTTAAGAAATTTTGAATTCTAAATTTTGAATTTTGAATTGAAAAAGGTTAAGTT
>JBFLYE010000216.1 GCA_040756715.1 bacterium | reverse complement strand
AAATCAACCTTCAATTCAAAATTCAAAATTTAGAATTCAAAATTTCTTAAAAGGTGGATGAATTTTTAACAGATAAACACAACCCTATCTATTTTTGCACTAAGTAATGGAAGATACTATAGTTTACCATTGTGGGGGATTTTATGCAAGTATTTTTCATAGCCATCAATTGAGGTGGGAAGCTTATCTTTTGGTGTATCAATAGACAAAAGGTAGCCATCAATGGCGGTAAGGGCAGCTAAATAAGCCATGCTTTCTTGTTAAAACTAATCTTCCAGAGAGAACCTTAAGGGAAGGATGTAGTAAGCAAAGACAGGCTTTTCTAATACCTTTGGTTGGGTAAATTTATAATTTTTAACCACCTTTAATGATTCCTTTGCAAAATTAAAACCTTTGGGCTCCTCTGCAATTATTTCTGCATTATCCACCATTCCCTCTGGATTAATAAGAAGCTTTATCTTAACCAAACCATTTATGCCGTTTTCCTTTGCGATATTCGGATATTTCGGCGGGATAAAGGAGATAATTTTTAAAGGAAAGTCAAGGCTAGTTGCCTCAAATATACCTTCTCCGATACCCTCTCCTTCTCCGATACCCTCTCCTTCTCCGATACCCTCTCCTTCTCCTATGCCTTCTCCTTCTCCCATACCTCTTTCATTAATACTGCTATCAGGGCCTAAATTGCTAGAACCTATCTCGTATCCTTCAAGCTCAATGGATTCTTCTCTATTATTTACGGGTGATAATAGATTTTCTGTTAAAGGGGGTTGCTTTTCTTTTTTTTCCAAAGGAGGAGAAGACAATAGCTTTGGAGGCTCTTTGGGCTTTTCTTTTCTTGGAATAAGTGGCTTTGCACCTCCTTCTTTTTTTTGAAAAGATACGGGTTTTTCCTTTACAATACCAAAGTCTAAAACGATTTTTTCATCTTGGGGAAAAAGCTTATAGGCATTAACAATCCCTAAAATAACAATTATATGGAGAAAAAAAGAGGCAAAAAAACCTTTTGTGGAATAACCCATTTTTCACTTACACTATAAATTATAGTTAATTCCATAACGCTTTACAAAATGTATGTGTTTAGATAATCTTAAGGAAAACTTTATAAAATTATGAATTTTGAATGTTGAATTTTGAATTAAAAGGGAAAAAATTTTATAAAACTTAAACCTTCAATTCAAAATTCAAAATTTAGAATTCAAAATTTCTTAAAAGGTGGATGAATTTTTAACAGATAAACACAACCCTATCTATTTTTGCACTAAGTAATGGAAGATACTATAGTACGTGTTTAGCTAAAGCTAAACAATTGCAAATTGTAAATTGCAAATTGAGAGAGTGATGAATTTTTTATGATATTATTTTTTACCTCTTTAAATTTGCAATTTAAAATTTACAATTAAACAATTCGTTTCTGCCTCTTTAATGAGGAAGCTTAAACACATATTAAGGAGTTAAACACATACGGTAATGTCATATGTTCCTCCTTGCTTTTCACTACCTAACGACTAAGTTCAGCGGCGGGCGATAGCCCGTCCGCGGCAACGATTGGTTATCTGACTGATTACCTTAAAGTTTTTTTTCTTTTCGTTGTTTCGCAGATTTTGAAAAAAAGTGTGCAGGTTATAATTTGCTTGCCTTGCAAGTTCTTCACCTGCTCTGCGGACATCTTGGACAATTGGGTCTTGCCACATAGTTACACCTCCATTAACTCCTCTGGTGTACAAATAATCGGTGTGTGAATACCAAAGGGCTCGTTTATCTTCATTAACTTCTTAATAACTTCACCATTAGCAAGGTGTGCACAATTCCAAGTTATAAGATAGTCAATGTTATGGACAGAGGCAATAGCAAGATGAGCAGCGTCACGGAAAGACTTTTCTGGAATTTCTAACTTTTCCATATACACTTGAGCCATTTCCTCAACTTTATCATTTAATTCGAGATGAGAGAAATTCTTTAATTCTTCTAATCTTCTTTTGGCTGCTTCTTGATCACCCAATCCAGCCTCTTCAGTTACAACCTCAGAGATAAAGATGTTAAATCGTCTTATTGCCATAGGCCACCATTGCCGTGTAATTTCTCGATGAGCAAGGACTATGATATCTCGACTAGGTTTAGAAGTATAATAGCTTACTACTGTAGTCTCAAGGTATATTGACTCTTTCATTCAGCACCTCTTCTATCCTAATATTTATGAGATCATTTGTCAAATAACGACTGAGCTCAGCCGCCGCCTTTGGCGGTCAGGTGCAGCGATGGGTTAGGCAACTGCATCACTTCTTAAATCTCAATTGGGCAAAATAAGCAACATGATCTGATACTTCCCAATACTCTTTTGGAATCAATCCTACATCTACTACTTCAAATAATTCTGGTGAAATAAAGATATTGTCAATTCTGCATCCAAAAGGCAAGGGCTTGCCACAAAAAGGGCAATTGATAGGTTTCCCTCCTGGATTACCACATGTTCCATATTGTTGCACAAATAGCGAATTCTCATTATGGACTTTTTTGCAAGTGTCAGACAACTTTTCTAAAATAGGAATTAATAGTTTGTCTGCTGGGAGAAGATTGAAATCTCCCATTAATACAATAGGATTTATAGATTTTTCTATTAGATCTACTGTGTTTCTCACCTCTCCTTTAAAATCGTCAAATCTGAAGTGAGTAGAAAATACCGTCACTGGACCTTGGGGAAATTGAATGGTAGCCTCAAGACAACTTCTTCGGCTCCCTCTATCTTTGTAGAATATCTCATGATTTTGGATATTCAAAATCTTGTACTTGGATAATATAGCATTGCCCCATAATCCTCGTGATAAAAATCCTCCAGGAGTATTTTCCCCATGAGCTCCATACGCATAATTCATATTCAGCTTTTCAGCAAGAAATTCAATCTGGGTTTTAATCTTTGTATTTGAGCGATCTTTTGCCACTTCCTGAAGTGCAACCACATCAGGATCAACTGACTTTATCGCTTTAACAATGTGCATAAGATTATCTTCTGTCCCTCCAATCTGTTTTTTATCCCATGGATCACTGTATCTATTAAATCCCAGCTGGATGTTGTAAGTCATAAATGTATAATAGGGTCTAGAAATTGAAAGTTTAACATCTCTTATGTTTGAAAAATATGATATTCTTTCTTCTTTTTGTCCCCAGTTGATATAGACAAAAATAGCTATAACTATAGACCCTAAGATTCCAAACAGAATAAAGATTCTTTTCATTGTTGCCTAACGACCAAGCTCAGCCGCCGAGCGTAAGCGAGGTCGGCTGCAGCGAGTTGTTAGCAATTGTTATTGTGAAGCCATGAAGCTTCCAATAATTGCTAAGATTGGCTTCAGCTTTTTTTGAATTGGATCTACCTCAACTCCGAAGTTTTCCAAAGCTGTTGCTCCAAGCAAGAAAAGAGAGCCCTTTTTAGCAAAAATTACTGGACATGGAATACTACCTTCTAGGCCTTCGATCTGAAAATCACAGAAGCCGAGGAGCCTCGTATCTTGCCGACCGTCTGCAAGTATTAAATTTCGTTTTGCAGATGGTTCCACCTCTATTTTTTCAAGATAATCTTCTGGCACAAAAGAATAAAGAGCACCAGTATCCACCCAAAAATCCTCTTCAAAGAACTGATTCGGATTCTTACTATTGGATACCCTAACTTTCTTCTTGAACATACCCATATTATTTCCTCCTCGCATAATATGTTTTTCTATTGCTAACGACAGAGCTCAGCCGCCGAGCGCCAAGCGAGGTCGGCTGCAGCGACTTGTTAGGCTCTTGTCAATATCTTACTTACCTTTTCATAGACTATTGCAATTATTATACCCATTAATAAATCATAAATCAATACCAAAGTTAAGTGGATTAAAAGTAGCCATCCTCTTGCGGTTATTAATCCAAAAACTGCAGGAGTCTTTATGCTAAAGCAGTTTATAATCACTCCTGGTAATCCACCGATTAAATATAGTAAAAATCCATAGATTAATCCCTTCTTTATCCCAGTCCCTGGAATACCAGCTTGAACTACAGAGTATACCAATCCAAAAAGAATACCGACAAATCCTCCAAAACAAGTAAGCCATAAAGAAGTCGGTGAAAAGACAGACCTGATGTCTATTGGAATTACTGAGACTATCCAGCATTGGGGAGTAGCCTGATACCACCCTTTGCTCATCCCCGCTGTAATTACCCCAATTACCATCATTACAATTCCTGCCACAAGACCTGCAACTAATCCCTTTTTTAATCTCATAATTTTACCTCCTATCAGCCTAACGACCAAGCTCACCTGCCCGAGCGATAGCCGTGGTCAGGGGAAGCGCTGGGTTAGAAATTTTTTATTAATTCAATAATATTCCAAACAAGCTGTCCGTATCCCTGACTATAGTATCTTCCATTACTTAGTGCAAAAATAGATAGGGTGTGTTTATCTGTTAAAAATTCATCCACCTTTTAAGAAATTTTGAATTCTAAATTT
>JBFLYE010000215.1 GCA_040756715.1 bacterium | reverse complement strand
AATCCAAAATTCAAAATTTAGAATTCAAAATTTTATAAAACTTAAACCTTCAATCCAAAATTCAAAATTTAGAATTCAAAATTTCTTAAATACTATTTTTGCACTAAGTAATGGAAGATACTATAAATCTCCATAGAATGACTTAAGATTTTTGGTATATCATTATTTTACAAAAATGCCTCCTTCTTATCCGTCTTCTCCCAGGTAAACTCCTTTTCCTCCCTTCCAAAGTGTCCATAGGAGGCTGTTTTTCGGTATATTGGCCTTCTTAGGTTGAGGGTTTGGATTATCCCCTTTGGGGTAAGGTCAAAATTCTTTTTTATATCATTAACTATCTCTTTCTCTTCTTTTTTGGCTGTTCCCTTTGTATTGACCATAATAGATAAAGGCTCGGCAACACCAATGGCATATGATAGCTGGACCTCACATATCCTTGCAATGCCAGAGGCAACAATATTCTTTGCGATGTATCTTGCCATGTATGAGGCAGAGCGGTCAACCTTGGTTGGGTCTTTTCCCGAGAAGGATCCACCGCCGTGTGCGCCAAATCCACCATATGTATCAACCATTATTTTTCTTCCCGTAAGACCTGTATCTCCCTGTGGGCCTCCGATAACAAACCTTCCGGTTGGATTGATGTAGAATTTTGTCTCCCTGTCTATAAAATGCTCTGGGATTACCTTTTTTATTACCTCATCCATAATAGCATCCTTAAGGTCTGTATATTCAATATCCGGGTCATGCTGGGTTGAAATAACAATAGCAGATGCCCTTTTTGGCTTTCCCTCAATATATTCTATGGTAACCTGGCTCTTTCCATCTGGCCTTAACCAATCCAAAATCCTCTCCTTCCTTGCATAAGCAAGCCTACGCGTAAGCTTGTGTGCTAACAATATGGGCATTGGCATAAATTCAGGCGTCTCATCCGTGGCATAGCCAAACATCATCCCCTGATCACCTGCACCACCTGTATCAACACCCTGGGCAATATCTGGCGATTGGCCATGAATGGCTGTGATTACCGCACAATCCTCATAGTTAAAGCCATAATCAGCATTTGTATAGCCAATGTCTTTAATTACCTCCCTGGCTATAGCTGGAATCTCAATATAGGTTGAGGTTGTTATCTCGCCTGCGATAAATGTAAGGCCTGTGGTTACAAATGTCTCACAGGCAACCCTTGCCATTGGGTCATCCTTTATAATTGCATCCAAGATTCCATCAGATATCTGGTCGGCAATCTTATCGGGATGTCCCTCTGTAACTGACTCTGAGGTAAAAAAATAATCCCTTTTCATATTTTATCCTCCTTTTATGGTTATATAGTTAAAAGAATATGAAGTCAAATTTATGTTGCAATTCCAAAAATCTTAAGCCTCTCCTTAAGCTCTCTTATAAATTCCTCTGGGTTTTCTGGGGTAATGGTTGTATTTTTAAATAAAAAGCCCTTATGATGGATGGTTACATAGCTTTTGATATCCCAAAAGCGCCAGATTAGACGGCAGAAGTTTTCACCCCAAAATGGATAGCCAATTTTTACATCGACAATATTCCGATAGGGAAGCCTTTTTACAGAGAAGCCAAATATCTTTATCTTGAGTGCATCATCTGAAAGCTCGTATCTTATGGTAAAGCAAGAAGCCAATGCGATAATAACAGCGATAACAGGAATTGAAGCCTTAAAAAAATGATTCAGCCATTTAACTATTTCTTCCAAAACATTATCCATTAGGTTTTATTAGCAATAAACTTCTCAGTAAGCCTTCTTGCCTCTGTATCCGAAAATTGCTTGGGTGGAGATTTCATAAAATAGGATGAGGGGCCAATTATTACCCCTCCTATTTTTCTCTCCAGAGCAAGCTTAAGGCATCTTATTGCATCAATTGCCACACCCGCAGAATTTGGGCTATCTTCAACCGAGAGCCTTAACTCAAGGTTTAATGGAATATCGGCAAAACCCCTTCCCTCCATCCGTATAAAGCATACCTTGTTATCCTTTTGCCAGGGGACATAGTCAGAGGGACCAATGTGGATGTTTTCAGGAGCTAAAGGGGTTTTAAGCTGGGATTGGACCGATTGCGTCTTTGAAATTTTTTTAGAGGCCAGCCTATCTCTGTTTAGCATATTTAAGAAATCTGTATTTCCTCCTGTGTTTAGCTGGTATGTCCTCTCAAGCAAAACCCCCCTATCCTCAAATAGCTTGGTTAAAACCCGATGGACAATGGTTGCTCCCACCTGAGATTTTATATCATCGCCAATAATGGGAAGGTTTCTTTCCTTAAATTTTTTCTCCCAATCTTTATTTGAGGCAATAAATACCGGTATACAATTTATTACCCCGCATCCTGCTTCTAAGGCACATTCGATGTAGAATTCTGTGGCATGCTGGGAGCCAACCGGCAGGTAATTTATTAAAATCTCTGCACCCTTTTCCTTTAGGATTTTAACAATCCTTTCCATTGCCTCGCTCCTTTTATCATCGGGAACAAAATCATCCAAATATTCATCAATGACAAATGTTTGCTCCTCTGGATAATTTAGCATATGCCTTGCTACACCATCCAATAAAAATCCAAGCTCAACCTTTACATTCATAAATGGCACATTGCAGATCTTCTTTGTGCAATTAGGCTTCTGAAATATTGCGCTTGATAAATCAAGATTTACCTTTCTTTTATCAATATCAAAGGCTGTTATAAATTCAATATCCTCTGGCTTATAACCACCCAAATTATGGTGCATCAGCCCGATTACCTCATCTTGTGATTTCCCTTTGTAATACTCAATCCCCTGAATTAGGGAACTTGCACAATTCCCAACCCCCACAATGGCAACTTTAATCTTCTTCATCTTTACCTCCCGTTTTATTTTGGATTTTTTTATTCTGCATTCCGCATTACATAGATAATCCTTTGGATTGCGGTTATGTTTCCAAGTATTGCCAGTATCCACAAGGCTATATCCATCCGTGTAAGCCCTCCAATTATCAGCAAGATAATTCTTTCTGGCCTTTCCAAGAGACCAACATTTATCTTGATCCATTTCTCTGCCCTTGCCTTGATATAGCTTGTAAGATAAGCACCCATAAGGCTAAATAAAGAAACAATTACCAAAATATGGTTTTCTAAATAATGATAGATAATCCCAAAGAATACAAAAGAATCGCCATATCTGTCAAGGGAGGAATCAAGGAATGCACCAAAATAAAGTCGGGAGTCGGAAGTCGGAAGTGGGGAGTCTCTAGCGAGTTTGCCATCCAATATATCAAGTAATCCAGCAATAAGAAGGGAAAGGCTCCCACAGATAAAATCCCCAATGGCAAAACAAAAACCTGAGGCAATACACATAATTAAGCCGATAATACTTAATGCATTGGGAGAAAGACCCATTTTTTTTAAAATAATGACCAATGGGTCTAAAACAAAGGTATATCTCCTTCCAAAAGAACCTATCATTGACTTTCCAAGAATTTTTTAAGTAAGAGGGCAGTCAAAGCCGTTTCTTCTAACTCACAAACTGTTCTATACATTTTTGTTCCATCTTTGATCCATACAACACCATCAAGGACAGCGATTCGCATAGCATTCCCCTCCTTCTTTCTAAACAATCTCAGTGCATCTTCAAAGTTTGCATTCTGTGCACCCCCATAATCAGTAAGAAATTTTACTTCCCCAATCAAATAAATATCTTTTACTTTGGCAAGAAAATCTAGTCCTTTCTCAAGATTACAGCCAAGTTTTTCGTTTGCAAAATTCCTTAGTTGTGCATCGCTTCCTTGAAGAAATGCTATTCCTTTATAGGTTCCAAACTCGGATTCTGGAAGTACAGGATAGCCAATGCTTGGTAGCCATTTTCTAAAAAGAATCCCGATTCGCCTACTTGATGCCTTAGGTTCTTCAATGGCTTCTATTATTGCCTTAAATCCCAAAGAACGAACTCTCTTAGCTATTCTGTTAACAGTCTTAGGATTATATTTAACGAAAACATCCTTTTTTCGTAAAAATGCTACATAAGGGTCATTGATCGGAAACTTCGGTAATCTTAATAGCTCCCTAACCAACGACACATCATCACCGGATTTAAAAATTTCTTCTAATTCTTTTTTGGTGTCAACAGAAATTGCTCTCCATGATTCTTCTGTTGTAGAATAAATATTGTGAAGGTTATCCAAATATCCCGGTGCATTAGCAATCTTTATGCTCTTTCTTACCCATTCGTTCATTCCATTTTCTCCCATATCTTGTATAGTGTAAACCTTGAATGTTTTTTTATTGATGAAAGCCTTTTTTGTGCTACATCTAAAGCAACTTTAGAATTATCAATCCCAATCCACCGCCTTCCCAACTCTTCTGCGGCAATTAAAGTTGTCCCAGAACCAACAAAACAGTCTAAAACTAAGTCATCTGGGTTTGAGGATGCCTCTATAATAGTTTTGAGCATTTCAAGATTTTTTTCAGTTGGATAAGAAGGATATGGAGGGTCTTTAAATTCCCAAATATCCTGTCGTTTTTTACCCTTTTTCACAGCTTCCTCTGCATAATATATTCGGCGTGGATTTCCTGTAGATGACCATTCAATCAAACCTTGCTCATTTAATTTGTCCAATTCTTCTGGAGGATATTGCCAGTGACTTCCTCTTGGAGGCTTACGTCCTCTCCATTCCTTCCCCGTGGGTCCATTTAGAGTTTCGCCTGGAGCGTGGAGAGGAAGTGTTGTATAATGCCTGCCCTCCTTATCAATTTTAGGAAATAGGGTTTTTATTTGTTCATCTGTAAAGTCTTCTCGCTGATCGTTCCAAATATACTCATCAGTTTTTGAATAAAAAAGAATTGCATCTGTCATATTTCCGTATGCCATTCTTCTAAAGCTTTTTGGGTTGCATTTTATTCTCGTAATATTATTGATAAATCGTTCCTGCCCAAAAATCTCATCCATTAGAACTTTCACATAGTGACACATTTTCCAATCAATGTGAACATATATTGAGCTATCCTCTGACATTATCTCTCTAAGCAAAATAATTCTTTTTCTTAAAAACTCAATGTATTCTGCCCCCACGAGTCTATCATTATATGCGGTATCGTCTTCTCTACTCTTACTTACTGTTCGTGAAATTCCACTTTTGAAGTCTTGGTTTGTCCCAAAGGGAGGGTCTATATATACCAACCTAATTTTTCCTTTGATATTTGGTTCTTTTATCAAAGTTCTTAACGCCTGTAAGTTATCCCCGAAGATAAGCATATTGCTCCATCCATCAAGTCTGTTCTGACCAAAACTTACGATTTCCTTGAGAGTAACTGGGGATATGATAGCGATAATCCTTTTTAAATCTTCTTTTGCTTTGTATTGTAATTCTATACCGTTATTTGCCATTTTTCCAAAACCACCAATCATATAACTCCTGACTCCTGATATCTTCCTCCTGACCTCTTTTTATATTTCAATATGGCAAGGGAAAGGCGAAGGAGCAAGATCTCAGTAATCTCAGAGGCATCCCTTTTCTCATTAGATAATTCCCTTATCTTTTTATCAAGTAAGACAAGGTTTTTTTCAGCAATTTCCATCCCAAATTCATCAACAATTTGCCTTAAGGATGAGAATATGCTTTTTCTTACCCTGCTACTATTATCATCAATCTTTTCAATAAGGGGGCTAAAACCATCTTTTATCCTTAATCTTTTAAATCCATATGCAGAGGCTTCTCTTATTTCTTCGCTTTTGTCTGATAGCCCAAGGATAAATGCCCTTTGGCCCTTTTCGCTTCCAATATTAATTAAGGATGTGATTATTCTCTTTTTTATCCCAACCTCTCTCTCCTGCGTCCATGCCATAAGAAGGGTTGGGATAAATTTTTCATCCCCCATCATTCCAATGCCAATAATGGCAGCTGCCCTTGTCTGGGAATCTGGGTCTTTGGTTAATTCAACAAAAAGCTTAAAAACCCTTTCTCTATTTTCTGTAATATAATTGCTCATTGTATGAGCCATTTGTATTTGAACACTCCAATTCTTGCTTCTTATTCCATCCACAAGTATACCAAATCCCTTTTCTTCACCAAGTCTGCATAGAGCAATGGATGCTTCCCTTTTTACCTCAAGCTTTTCATCCTGAAGCATCTTAATTAATGGCTTAATAAAATACGGTTTTCCTATCTTTTTTAAGCTTCTAATCGCCTCTTTTCTTATTCTCCAATCACCATCATTAAGGGAAGAAAGGAGAAAATCTATGTGTTTCTCCTCGGCCTTAAGACCAATTGCCTTGATAATTCCAGTTTTAGCAAATAAACCCTTTTCCTCTATGGGAAGGCTTACATTATATCTTTTTCCAATATTTGCAAGGGAATATGATATCTGTAGCCTTACAACACTATCCATATCATTTAATGTCCTAATGAGGGGTTTTATTGCCCTATCGCTTCCTATCTTTCCAAGGGAGGCAGTTGCTATTCTCCTTATCTTTGGGTTATTATGTCTTAAAGCCTTAATGAAAACATCTTGGGAAGAAGGAGGGCAAAGCTTTGCTAAAGATATATAAGCCTCTTCAGAAACCTCTAATTTCTCCTCTGATTGTGCCTTAATAAGAAATTCTATTACCTTTTCCTGTCCCATCATTGCTAAGCTTTCAGAGCATATAACCCTTAAAGCCCAATCTTTTTCCTTAAATAGCTCAATCAAAGAGGATAAAACCCTATTTCCTCCAATTTCAACAAGGCAATTACTTGCCTGCCTTTTTATTCTCCAATTCTGGTCTTTAAGAAGGGAAATCAAGTTATCTATTGCCCTTTTATCCTTAATTTTAGAGAGAATAGATATAGCCTCCCTTTTGTTGTTAGAAGCTAAAGCCCTTATATTTACCCTTAAAAGCTCATCCTCAATCTTTCCTACATATTCTATAAATTCAAGAAGAAGTGGTTCATTCGTTTTCCACCCCCTTTTTTTTAAGCAATTATATACCATACACAAAACAAGCCCTCCCTTTATAAGCCCTATCTCAAGAAGGTCTTCATTAGAAATAGAAAGACCGCTTAAGATCTTTATAATAAAATCTTCCTCCCTTCTTTTAAGAAAGAAAGAAAACGCCTCTTTCATTTTGTGTTCAATAATAAGTTTAAATATAGACCTCATAATTCCTAGGTTATTTTCAAAAGCAATGAGATTATAAAGAAGGTGTAAAAGGGAGGGTTTTTTGACCAGAATCTCTATTAGCCTATTTTTTCCCTCAAGTCCAAGGGATTTATAACCCGAAATAAAAGAGCCCTTTTTTCTCTTTTCAATAAATTGCGCATCCTCATCCCTTCCTAGAAATAGATAGAATATAAGCCTTTTTCCATCATCTTGGGGAAGAAAGCTTGTATTTATAAGAAATGAAAAAAGGGTGTTATTCCAGGTTAAAAAGAGGTTATTAAAAAGTCCTTCCTTTACAGTATCATCATTGATGCTTGAGAGGATTCTTGTGGCTTCATTTTTTGTTTCCCCTTCTTTTAGCATTTCAATAAGAACAGGAATATCAGGAGAAGATGGAGGGATACACTTTGCGGTTTGGCCTGTTTTTATAAAAAAAAGGATTCTTTCTTTAGGAGATGATGGTGCGAAACCCCTTGTGGTAATTATCTCCCATACCTTTTCATTTCTATCCTTAAGATAATTAGAACAAAGGCAATCAATTGCAGAAGGGTCAGAAAGATGGCAAAGGGAAGAAAAGGCATGTCTTTTTACCTCACTATCAGAATCAGAAAGGGCATTGACAAGATATGGAACTACCTCGGCTGTCCCTATTTTTGCAAGCTCTTCTACTGCCTTTTTTCTTCTTCCTTTTCCAAAAATAATTGATTTATCGGAAAGATTTTTAACAATTTTCGGAAAGTCCACTACTTCTTTGTTTTCCTGCTTGTAAAAACTTGATCAGCTATTCCATATTCTACAGCCTCTTTAGCTGACATATAAAAATCCCTATCCGAGTCTTGCTCAATTCTTTCAAGCTTCTGACCTGTATGTTTTGCAAGAATTTTGTTTATTTCTTCCTTTACCCTTAAGATCTCCTTTGCCTGAATCCCTATGTCAGTAGCTTGTCCTTGTGCTCCACCCAATGGCTGATGAATCATAATCCTGGCATGGGGAAGGACAAACCTTTTTCCCTTTGTCCCTGCCGAAAGGATTAAGGCTCCCATTGATGCAGCCTGGCCAATACAGATGGTTGAAATATCACATTTTATGTATTGCATTGTATCATATATGGCAAGCCCGGCAGTAACTATGCCCCCTGGGCTATTGATATAAATGTCAATATCCCTTTCTGGGTCTTCTGCTTCCAAATAGAGCATCTGGGCGGTTATTATATTTGATACCTCATCATCAATCGGTAGGCCTAAAAATATAATTCTATCTTTGAGGAGGCGAGAGAATATATCATACCCCCTTTCACCCCTTGGGCTTTGCTCTATAACCATAGGAACAAGCTGAAATTTTTCCATTTTTACCAAACTATAGAGATTTGCTCCTGTGGTTGTTTCCACATAAAATTATGATAAATGTAGGGATTGTAAGGAAGAATCCCCCTCCATCCATCCTTTGATAGGCTTATAAGGGTCTCTGCAGGTCTCAATAGAGATACCTCAAATGGCGGTGGTAAAGTTCCATGGTCTTGCCCGCCAATCCCAACCGCACCTATTTCAATCCTTCTTGCCGTATCAAAGTATGCCTGTTGTTGCTGGTATATTTGGCTTGTATAAACAGACATAGCAGGATCTGGCTCAACCGCATCTGATACAGGCATCGGAGAACGAAAAGAGTCTCGGGTTTCTGCTTGAGGCATCTCTGCCCTTACAGAAGCACTTGCTATTTCATTTACCTCCTTTGGCATCTCGGAAACATATCCTTGATTTGGCTCAATGGCATTAACTACCATATCTCATCACCTCTGATTTATTATACAAACTAAAGGAACAATTTTCAAGAATTTTTTATATGCAAATCTTGACAAGGCTTTTAAATAATTATAAATTTTTTTTATGAAAAAAAGGCTTAATTCACAACTTATTCTCCTTGTTCTTCTTTTAACAGGGATTGGCATTGCTACCCTTTACAGCACAACATTCAGATGGGAATATCCTTTGTGGAAAAAACAGATAGTCTGGGCAATTTTTGGAATAATTTTATGCCTCCTAAACCCTTTAATTGACTATTCAATCCTTAAAAGAAAAGGCTTACTTATCTACACAATAGGTATAAT
>JBFLYE010000214.1 GCA_040756715.1 bacterium | reverse complement strand
CAGGAAGGGGTCCACTGGCAGGGCCAGTAGTAGCTGTAGCCTGTAGCCTGAAGGAAGAAATATCAGAGATTAAAGATTCAAAATTATTATCAAAAAAGAAAAGGGAAGGGCTTTATGAAATACTAATAAAAAGGGCAGATTATGGAATTGGGGTAGTAGAAAATGGGTTAATTGACAAAATAAATATTCTAAATGCCTCTCTTCTGGCAATGAGAATTGCTGTCCTTTCTTTAAAGAAAAAACCATCCCTTGTTCTGGTTGATGGTCCTTATAAGATTCCAGATATTCCTTATGAACAAATCCCAATTATAAGGGGGGATAAAAATGAGCTTGTAATAGGAGCTGCCTCCATTATTGCAAAGGTAACAAGGGATAGAATAATGGAGAATTATGATAAAATATTTCCTGATTATGGCTTTGCCAAACATAAGGGCTATCCAACAAGAGAACATATTATGGCTATTCAAAAATATGGTTTATCGAAACTCCATAGAATTACCTTTACCAAACATCTTAAGAGAGAGTAAATTTAAATAATGGAAGGAATTTGGAAAGGGCCATTAGAAAGAATAGACGATTATAGGTGGCAGATACCAAAAAGCTTTAGGGCTGATATGAAAGTCCCTGGTCTTATCTATGCCACAGAAAAGCTTCTTTCCCATATAAAGGCAGATAATACACCACATCAGGTTGCAAATGTGGCAACCCTTCCTGGGATTGTAAAATATTCCCTAGCTATGCCTGATATTCATTGGGGATATGGCCTTCCCATAGGTGGCGTAGCTGCCTGTGATATTGAAAAGGGTGGCGTTGTCTCACCTGGCGGTGTTGGTTCTGATATAAATTGTGGGGTTAGGCTTGTGCGGACAAATTTAAAACTAGAGGATATAAAGGATAAAATTGAAGGTTTGGTTAACCTTCTTTTCCAAACAATCCCCTCTGGTCTTGGCTCAAAGGGAGCTATCAAGGTATTTGGAAAAGAGGAAGAGGATGTCTTATTGCAAGGTGCGGAATGGGCGGTTAAAAGGGGATATGGATGGAAAGAAGACCTGGAGGCAATAGAGGAGGGAGGATACCTGGATTTAGCAGACCCCGATATGGTATCTCAGAGGGCATTGGAGAGGGGAGGTGGTCAACTGGGAACATTGGGCTCAGGAAACCATTTCCTTGAGATTCAAAGGGTTTCAGAGGTTTATGATGAAAAAACAGCAAGCGGATTTGGCTTATTCAAAGACCAAATAACCATTATGATTCATTCTGGCTCTCGTGGTCTTGGCTATCAGGTCTGCGAGGATTATGTAAAGACAATGCTTGATGCCTCAAGGAAATATGGGATAGTTTTGCCCGATAAGCAGCTTTGTTGTGCTCCAGTTTCCTCAAAGGAGGGAAAGGCATATATCGGAGCAATGGCATCTGCCGCTAATTATGCCTGGGCAAACAGACAATGCCTTATGCACTTGACAAGGCAGGCATTCTCAAAATTCTTTTCTGAAAACCCAAAATCACTCGGTATAGACCTTGTCTATGATGTTGCCCATAATATTGGAAAGATAGAAACCCATATTGTAGATGGAATTTCAAAGAAATTGTTTGTCCATAGAAAGGGAGCAACCAGGGCATTTCCCAAGGGTCATTTAGAGATAGGACCAAAATATAAAGATGTTGGACAGCCTGTCGTTGTTCCAGGTGATATGGGAAGGGCATCCTATGTCCTGGTAGGAACAGAAAAAGGGTTTGAGGAAACATTTGGCACAGCCTGTCATGGTGCAGGAAGGGTTCTCTCAAGGACAGGTGCAATTAAAAAGGCAAAAGGTAGAAGGATAGATTATGAGCTAAAGAAGCAGGGGATAATTGTAAGGTCAGCAGGCGTAGAGACATTGGCTGAGGAGATGCCCGAGGCATATAAGGATGTTACCGAGGTGGTTAATGTCCTTGTAGGTGCGGGAATATCAAGGAAGGTAGCAAAGCTTACTCCCCTTGGGGTGATAAAGGGATGAGCAAGGCACAAGAGTTTTAAAAAAGGGTATGTATTTAGCCGTTTAAGAAATTTTGAATTCTAAATTTTGAATTTTGGATTGAAGGTTAAGTTTTATAAAATTTTGAATTCTAAATTTTGAATTTTGGATTGAAGGTTAAGTTTTATAAAATTTTTCCCCTTTTAATTCAAAATTCAACATTCATAATTTTATAAAATTTTGA
>JBFLYE010000213.1 GCA_040756715.1 bacterium | reverse complement strand
AAAACTTAAACCTTCAATTCAAAATTCAAAATTTAGAATTCAAAATTTCTTAAAAGGTGGATGAATTTTTAACAGATAAACACAACCCTATCTATTTTTGCACTAAGTAATGGAAGATACTATAATTTAATGAAATGCCAGAATTAAGACAGAATATTGCTACCAAAGAATGGGTTGTCATTGCTACAGAGAGGGCAAAAAGGCCTGAGGATTTTGTAAAGAAACAAGAGAAAAAGCCAGCTTTAGAATTTGTCCAAACCTGTCCATTCTGCCCTGGGAATGAAGACAAAACACCACCAGAGCTCTTTTCTATCAAAGATGATAAAGGATGGAAATTAAGGGTTGTCCCAAATAAATTTTCTGCTTTGCTTCCCGATATTCCCTGGAAAAAGCCCTATCTTTCAGGCTTGGTAAGAAGCCTTCCTGGATTTGGCTATCATGAGGTGATTGTTGAGACACCAAAGCATAACCTTACCACAGCCCTCCTTCTAGAGAGTGATGTCCTTAACATTATCACATCCTATAAGGAGAGAAATTTAGAAATAGCAAAGGATAAAAGGATAAACCTTGTCATCATCTTTAAGAATCACGGCGAAGCTGCTGGCACATCCCTTGAGCATCCCCACTCCCAACTCATTGCCACACCGGTTGTTCCCAATCACATAAGAACCAGGCTTGAGGAGGCAATGAGATATTATGACGACCACCATACCTGTGTATTCTGCCAGATGATTGAGGATGAGATAGCTGATGGAAGAAGAATTATCATTGAAAACAAAGAATTTGTTGCCTTTGTTCTCTATTCTGCATTCTCACCATTTCACATCTGGCTCCTTCCAAAGAGGCATTTTGCAAGCTTTTTTGAGATAAATGATCTTGAGATGGAAAGCTTAAGCAACATCCTTTTAGACCTCTTAAAAAGGCTATATTTTGGCTTATCTGACCCGGATTTTAACTATGTCATAAGGCAGGCGCCCATTGATTGCTCAAATGTCAATTATTTCCATTGGTATATAAGCATTGTCCCAAGGATGGGAAAGTCAGCTGGATTTGAGCTTGGCTCTGGGATGTACATCAATACCTCCCTTCCAGAGGAGAGTGGAAAATTTTTGAGGGAGGTAAAAATATAGAGTTAATTCCACAACCCTTTATAAAATTTTGAATGGTGAATTTTGAATTATAAAATGGATTTAAAATTCAAAATTTCTTGATTTTGTATAATACCTCTTATGTTTTTCTCTTCCCTTGAACTTATAGGCTTTAAGTCATTTAAAAGGGAGAAATTTACCTTTGATCACCCCTTGACACTCTTTGTTGGACCAAATGGCTGCGGAAAGAGCAATATTTGTGATGCGATAAGGTGGGTTTTGGGTGAGCAAAATCTCCATCTTCTCAGGGCAAAATCTATGTCAGACCTTATCTTTCACGGAGCAGAGATGGAAAAGCCAACCAGCATAGCAGAGGTTTCTATTTTATTAGATAATAGCAATAACCTCCTTAAAACCCCTTTTTCTGAGGTAAAGATTACAAGAACGATATTTCCTCAAGGAGAATCTGTATATATGCTCAATCAAAAACCCTGTAGACTTAAGGATATAAATAGATTGTTATTAGATACAGGCCTTTCCCAGAATGGCTATTTCTTAATGACACAGGAAAAAATAGAGCTACTACTAAAAAGCCCTGATGAAAGATTAGGCCTTTTTGAAGAGGCATCAGCCATTGCAGGCTATAGGGTAAAAAAGGAAGAGGCTTTGGGAAATTTAAGAAAAACATTAGAGAATATTACGAGGGTATCTGATATTATGGCAGAGCTTAAAAGAGAGGGAGATAGCTTAAAATACCAGGCATCAAAGGCGAGAAGGTATAAGAGGCTAAAGGATGAGCTTAATGTTTATAAATATCATACCCTATGGGAGGAATATCACAGAAAAAAAGGAGAATTAAGCCTAAAGGAGAAGGAAGAAAAGGGGATAAACGATGAAATTATAAAAAATGAGGCCATCTTAAAGGGGAAAAGGGAGAATTTTAAAAGGCTCGTAGAAGGACTAAAACAAAAAGACGACCTCCTTTTTGAAATAAGGGAAAGGAAGGAAAAATTAAGGGAAGAGATAGCAAGAAAAGAAGAAAGGCTCGTCTTTCTTTCTGAGAGAATATCTAGCCTCAAAGAAAAGGAGAGAGGACTTTTGACAAAAGAAAAAAGCTTAAAGGATGAGCTTTTAAACATAGAGGCTGAAAAAATGGCTATTGGTTTACCAGAAGAAAATTTAGAAATAAAAGAGAAAATAAAAAGGCTTCAAGAGATTGAGGATGGCCTAAAGAATGAGCTTATTGATGGTTTAAGCAGAAAGGCAGGGATAAAGGGAAAAAGGGATGAAGGAGAAAGGGAGATTAGAAATATCAAAAATAGAACAAAAAGACTAGGTGAAGATGTAGAAAAGCTAAACAAGGAGAGGCTAGAAATAATTTTAAAAAGGGATGAATTGTTAAAACAAATACAAAGCCTTAAGGAAAAAATAGAGAAAGAAAGGGGAAATTTTAATGCTCTTAAAGCAAGAGAAAATGAGATTTTAGCCAAAGAGGCAAAGATAAACAAAATGATTGATGAGATGAGGGAGGAAGAGGTCTCTTGCAAGCATAAGATTTCTTCTCTCTCAAGCCTTCCCCTTAAAAAAAAGGTAATAGAAGGGTTTATAAAGGATGGGGCTATAAAAGAAACATCTATTCTGGAGAAAATGATAGAGGTAAAGGATGAATTTGCAAAGGCAATAGATGGATTTTTAGGAGATAGGCTTTGTTCTATAGTAGCAAACGAGGATGAGATAAAAGGGTTAATTTCTCATACAAAGAAGGTTAATCTAGGAAGAATATTTATTGTCTTAAAGAAAAGAGCATCAGAGCACCAGAGCAGCCTACTAGCACCAGAGCACCAGAATGTCCTTGGAAGGGCTTCAGACTTTATTAAGATAAAGGATGAGGGTATAAATTGGCTATTCTCCAATCTTTTGATTGTAAAGGATATTGAAACAGCCTTAAAATTTTCTTCTGCTGGATGGAAGGTAGTTACAATTGATGGTATTAAGATAGAGAATGGGATAATTGAGGTAGGTGATGAGATAGGCTTGTTATCAAGGAAAAAAGGGGTAGATTCTCTAAAAAATCGCTTGATTGAGCTGGAAGGTGAATTAAAAGAATTAGAGAAAAAAAGAAGCGATGGGCAAAAAGAAAAAATGGCCATAGTTAAGGAATTAGAAATAAGCGAGAAATTGCTTTTAAAAGATGAAGCAAGCCTTAAAAGGCTATTACAAGAGGAGGAAAGAGAAAAAGGAAATGAAGATGGCCTCTCCTTAAAAATACAAAGAATAGAGGATGAAATCCTTTTCTTTAAAGAGAGGGAGGATGAAATATATAAAGAGATATCAGCCCTTACAGAGAAAGAAAGTGATGAAAATGTAAAATTGTTAGAACAAAAGCTAAATGAAATAAACACAGAGCTCAAAGACTTGATGGATGAGGAGAGAAAAATGGAATTGCAAAGGGAGAAATTAAACCTTCTTTTGCAAAGGGAGAAGAAACAGAAACTAGAGCAAAAAGAAATATCCTATGAAAAGGAGGCTGTTATAAAAGAGGCAAGGGAAAAAGAAAAAGAACAAATCCTTATTAAGGAGGGGTTATTAAAAGATAAAAAAGCCCTTTTTTTGGTGCTTGATGAAGAAACAAGCTCTGAAAAGACAAAAGCACAAGCCTCTTCTTCTATTCTGGAAGAAGAAAAAAGCATTTTGGAATTGGAAAATAAGATTAATAGCCTTTATAGAATAAGGGAGGAGAAGAATAAAGAAATAACGGATATTTCTCTTTCTCTCTCCCTTCTTTCAGAGAGAATAAATTCTATTGTTTCTGATTATGGAGAAAGGATAAAGGAGATGGAAAACAAGCTTGACAAAGAAAGGGCAGAGAAAATAGAAAGAGAGCTTTTGCATTATTCTAATGTAAATCTTTCGTCTGCTTATGAGTATGATAAAATAAAGGAGAGGCTTTCCTTTTATGAACAAGAGCTTTCTGACCTGAACAAGGCAAAAGATGACCTCTATTATCTTATAGGAGAGCTTGACAAAAAGGCAAAGGAGGTCTTTGGTAAAACCTTTATAAAGATAAATGATAATTTTTCCTCCATTTTTTTAAAGATATTTGGCGGAGGAAATGCAGGGATTGTTATGAATAATGGAAAGATAGATATGGAGATAGAGCTACCGGGAAAGAGGAAAAAGGGGCTTATTTTGTTATCTTCGGGAGAAAAAACATTGCTTGCTATTATCCTTTTGTTCTCTTTGTTTATGGTAAAACCAGCGCCCTTTTGCTTTCTTGATGAAGTTGATGCCTCTTTGGATGAGGCAAATATCAAAAGGTTTGTTGAGCTTGTTAAGCTGTTTTCAAAGGAGACCCAATTCCTTATAATAACCCATAATAAGAGGACAATAGAGATAGCTGATACAATCTATGGAATAACAATGGAGACACCTGGTGTTTCAAAAGTCCTCTCTATGAGGCTTAAGAATAAAGTTTAGCACAGCTCAAACAATTGCAATTTCCCATTTTCCGCCCTCCTCCAGGGGTTAGGATAAGCAAAGGCATCATTGTTTGTTTCGGCAAAGATTCCTCCCCCTAAGGTAGGGGTTGAAAAATGGGGAACCGGGCTAAAGGCTATATTGTTTATCTTATCAATTGAGGTAGGCAATGCTATCCAGCTAATGTTATCCCATTGGTATATCTTTAGGGTTTCTTCCCTTATCTTTGTCCCATCAAGGATGCCATTATTGTCCTTATCGGAATAAGGGAGGTAAATGATTGCTTGGCCTGGTAAAGATTGTGTTCCGTAGGGTTGATTGTTTGCATCAAAAAGCTCAATGCTATAGATAATCCCAGCAAAAATAATATTGCCTGGAAGGGGTATGAGAGGGTCCTACTACCCCTAAAACCAAAACCAAAAAATCTTTTTCATTTTTTCCTCCTTGATTTTATCTTTTAATGTATTTAAAATCATCATAAATATCTCTTATTTTATAATTTTACAATCTATTGCCACTAACAATTTTTTTATTTAAATAAAATAGGGGAAAATGGGAATTTAAAATTTACAATCCATAACATGAAAATACAAGAGGCTTTAGTTAAAGGAAGGCTTAGCCTTAATAGCCTTGAGGTAGAAATCCTCCTCTCTTTTGTTCTAAACAAGCCAATAATAGAGCTATACAAAAACCCAGATTATGAGCTAAAAGAAGATGGAATTTCTTGCTTTGAAAAATTGATTTTGGAAAGAAAAAAGGGGGTTCCTTTGGAATATCTAACAGGACAGACAGAGTTTATGGGTCTTTTGTTCAAGATAACCAAGGATGTTTTAATTCCAAGAAAAGAAACAGAGATATTAGTAAGCGAGGCAATAAAAGAGGCAGAAAAGATAAAAAGTCCAAGAATAATTGATATAGGATGTGGCTCGGGTGTAATTGCCATATCTATAAAAAAATTTCTTCCTAACTCTTGTGTCCTTGCAACGGATATATCAGAAAAAGCCCTTCTTGTTTGCAAAATGAATACAAAGATGCATAATGTTAGAATACATTTTATCCGCTCCTTAATTTTAAGTGCAATAAAGGGAAAATTTGATATTATTGTCTCTAATCCACCCTATGTAGAGACAGGCCTTGTTTTAGAATATGAGCCAAAGATAGCCCTTGACGGAGGTCCTTCTGGGTTGGATTTTTATCCAAGGATATTTGAGGAAGCAAGGCATTTGCTCAAAAAGGATGGGCTTTTAATCCTTGAAATTGGGCAAGGGAAAAGGAAGGCTATTTCAGAAATTGCAAAAAATCATAATTTTTCCCTCAAAAGAATTGTTAAAGATTATTCTGATATAGAAAGAATATTAATTCTTGGTATGCAATGAAAGGGTTTAAGCAAGAGTTTCATAGGACATTAAAGCCCTGTTTTAAAAGGAGGGATGGAAAAATCTATATTAAAGGAAGGGAATATATTGATTTTTCCTCCAATGATTACCTTGGGCTATCTTCTCATCCAAGGCTAAAAGAGGCTTGTAAAAATGCAGTAGAACAATTTGGAATAGGTTGTTGTGCCTCAAGGCTTTTGAGTGGAGATTATGAGATTCATCATATGCTTGAAGAGGAAATTGCAAAGCTAAAAGAAAAGGAAAAAGGTCTTGTTTTTAATTCTGGATATCAGGCAAACCTTGGAATAATATCTGCAATATGTGACAGAGAAAGCCTTATCCTTGCCGATAGATTTTCCCATGCAAGCATAATAGATGGTGCTATTCTTTCTTCTGCCCATCTTTTAAGGTTTAAGCATAATGACATTGAGCATCTTGAAAGCCTCCTTAAAAAGAATAAAGCAAAAAATATCTGGGTGGTTACAGAATCTGTTTTTAGTATGGATGGAGATAAGGCAATTCTCTCTGATATTGTATCCCTGAAGGAAAGGTATAACTTTAAGCTCTTGGTTGATGAGGCACACGCAACCGGGATATTTGGAAGAAATGGAGAAGGGTTGGTGGGAGAAAAAGGCTTAAGTAAAAAAACAGAGCTTATCATGGGAACATTTAGCAAGGCTTTGGGAGGTTTTGGTGGATATGTTGTGGGTGATAAAGAAATGATAGATTTCCTTATAAACAAGGCGAGATCATTTATTTATTCAACAGGCCTTCCTCCCTGTATTATTGCAGGAAACCTTGAGGCTTTAAAATTGTTAAAGGAAGAACCAGAAAGAAGGAAGGTTTTATTGGAGAATGCCAAATATTTAAGAAAAAGGCTTTTGGATTCTGGGTTTCTCATAACCTCTGAGACCCAAATAATCCCTATTATTTTAAAAGAGGATGAAAGGGCAATTAAGGCAAGTAAATATCTTTGTGAAGGAGGGTTTTGGGCACTTCCCATAAGACCACCCACTGTCTTAAAAAATACATCAAGGATAAGGCTTTCTTTGTCGTTTTATCATAAAAAGGGGGTTCTGGATAAGCTTGTAGATGCTTTAAAGGTATGTGGTAGTGTTTAGCTTCGCTGTATGTGGGTAGACGAGAAGAAGAAAGGAAGTTGAAATGAAAGAAACGCACGAAGCATGAAACAATATCTGATTAAGCACGAAGCAGGAAATAATATTCGTTCCTCTAAATTATTTTGAATTTTCAATTTTAGTCATTTGTTTAGCTGGTCTGGCTTAAAAAAGGTGAGGAGATACTGAATTTCTTTGTTTTTCCACCTTTTTTTGAGATAAGAGAGAGATTGGAAATCACCATCTCCTTATCAACAGCCTTACACATGTCATAAATATTTAAGGCAGCTAAAGCACATCCGGTAAGGGCTTCCATCTCAGGCCCTGTCTTTCCATAAAGCCATACCTCTTGTTCTATCCTTATTCCATCCTCCTCAAAGAAAAACCTTACATCTGCTCCCTCAATATTTAATGGATGGGAGAGGAGGATAAGCTCTCCTGTCTTTTTAACCCCCTCTATCCCTCCAATTACAGCAACGCTTAAAACATCACCCTTTTTTGCTTTTCCCTCCTTTATGAGCTTTAAGGTCTCCTTTTTCATTATAATCTTACAGGAGGCAATAGCTCTGCGCAGGGTCTCTTTTTTTCTTGATATATCAACAATCTTTGGCCTTCCTTCTCTATCAATATGAGAAAGCCTTATTTCTTCCATAATAAAAACATGCTCAAGAAATTCCCTGCCAAAGACCGCTTATGAGCCCTTTTTTTATCTTCCCCTTTTTCAACACTTATCTTTGAAACCTCTTCCTCTTTTTTCTTAAGAATATCCTCAATTTCCCTCTTTGAAGACTCAATTATTCTCTCCTTTTCCTCCTCGGAAATAGCAAGCTTTTCCTTCAGGTCATCCATCTCTTTTAAAATAAGGGAATTTTTTTCTAAAAGCTCTCCATTTTTCTTTGAAAGCTCTGCTATCTCATCCTGAAGGGAAAGGATTTTCTGAGCTAAGGCAATTTTATCCCTTTCAAGGGATTCCTCCCTTTCTTTGGCTTGCGTATCCAAGAAAGCATCTTGCATCTCAGCCATAACAATGCCTTTTTCTCTTTCTTTATTTTTTATCTCTTGCTCAAGGCTTTTTATTCCCTCTTCCTTTGCTAAAAGCTCTCTTGATGCCTTTTCTATCTTTTTGTCCAATTCCCTGTTTATCTTGCTAAAATGCTCATTCTCCAGAATAAGCCTCTCTCTTTCTTCCTCAAGCTTAATATCTGGCTTAAAAACCACAATCTCCTTTGGCTTCCTTGAGACAAGCATCTTTATTTGTTCGTCCTTCCTCTTATTTTCTTCAATAAGAGAAGCAATCTGGGTAGAAAAAGTAGTCCTTTCTGCCAAAAGCCTATTTATCCCTTTTTTAAGCTCGCTGTTTTCTAAAACTATTGTCTCAATTTTTTTCCTTTCAGAGCTTATCTTTGGCTTCTCCAAAAGAAAAAATATCTGCAAGAATAAACCTATGCCCACAACAAAAAGAAGAATAACAAGCAAAAAAAGATATTTATCCTTCATAAGACCATTATAATAATTTATTGTAGCAAAAAGCAATTATTTTGTTTTTTTATCAAACCTTGATAAGCTGTTTGTAATGCGATTATAATATGTGCCAATGCTTGAGGTAAAGGAATTAAAGAAATATTTTCTCATAAAGGGTGGTTTCTTTTCAAAGACAAGGGGGATAATAAAAGCCCTTGATGGTGTAAGTTTTTCTTTAGAAAAAGGAAAAATATTGGGGCTGGTTGGAGAGAGTGGCTCTGGAAAATCAACCCTGGCAAGGATTATCCTAAATCTTACCCCTCCTACCTCTGGAAAGGTTTATTTTGATGGAGGAGAGGTTTCCTCAAAGATGGCAAGAAAAAACATCTCTATTGTCTTTCAAAACCCAGATTCCTCCTTAAGCCCAAGGAAGAGGATTTATGAGATATTAAAAGAGCCCCTTATTATTCATAAAATAGAAGATAAGGAAAAAAGGATAAATGAACTTCTTTCTATAATTGGCTTCAAAAGAGAAAGCCTTAATAAATACCCCCATCAATTCTCAGGTGGACAAAAGCAAAGGATAGCCATTGCAAGGGCTTTGTCAATAAAACCAAAACTTCTTATTGCCGATGAGCCTATATCCTCCCTTGACCTATCAATAAGGGGAGGGATAATCGACCTTT
>JBFLYE010000212.1 GCA_040756715.1 bacterium | reverse complement strand
GGATGGCCAAAACAGGAAACAGCACAGAGTATATTCTAAAGGAGTTAGAGTTAGATGATAGTTTAGGAGCAATGAAGTCATTTTTTGCCAAAGTTTAGTAATATTTTTCTTTTTACTTGTAGTTACAATATCAAAATGTTAAAAATAATTACTACGGAATACGAAGTATCTTGTGAGCGAAAGCGAAGCAAAATTATGTTAAATTTTTTAAAGGTGGATGAATTTTTAAACAGCTAAACACACACTATCTATTTTTGCACTAAGTGAGGGAAGATACTATAGATTGCCTCATCACCAAAGAGTGGCTGTTGAGTAAGATTGCGAAGATGGGTTATAAAATGTAAGGATTGTAAGAAGGACAAAAGAAAGGGCAATTTTTTGTGCTGGTTTCTTTTTCTTTTTGGACTTCACTTAGTAAAATTCTCTTAAGCAGCCCTAATATTCGAACCTGAAATCTACCCAAAATCCATAAACCTCACTTTCTTATCTTAAGCCTTTGGATGAGGGAGGTATATCTTTCGTTTGATTTCCTTTTAAGGTACAAAAGAAGCCTTCTCCTTTTATTAACAAGCTTTATCAGGCTTCTCCTTGTTTGAAAGTCCTTTTTATGGACATTGAAGTGTTCTATTAGGTTGTTAATCCTTGCCGTAAATATAGAAACCTGGACCTCTGGTGAACCTGTATCTGTGCTATGAAGCTTATATTCCTCAATTATATCTTTTTTCACTACCTTCATATCAAAATTATAAATTGGCAACCTATGGCTGTCAAGGCATCATTTGTATCCTTTTATCCTCTTCTTTCTTTAATAAGACGCCATCCATCTTATATTTTTTAAGGATAAAGTGTGTTGTGGTTGATCGGACATTTTCTATTATGGCAAGCTTTTCTGCCACAA
This sequence comes from bacterium, assembly GCA_040756715.1. Lineage (NCBI taxonomy): Bacteria > bacterium. Next base: position 17,429 of record JBFLYE010000212.1, on the reverse strand, counting down.
AATAGGCAAGCTCTTTCATTGACTTTCCGCTTACCACAACAGCAAAGTCATAAGCACCAGACATAAGATAGAGGGAATGAACCTCAGGATATTGGCAAATCCTCTCTGCAATAGCATCAAAACCCCTATCCCTCTCTGGTGTAACCCTAACATCAATAAAGGCATAGACCTTTTCTTCACTTGTCTTTTCCCAATCAATAATGGTCTTGTATTTTACAATAACCCCATCCTGTTCAAACTGCTCAATCTCCCTTTTTACCTCATCGGCGGAGATCCCAAGCATAGTCCCTATCTTCTCTTTTGATAGCCTTGCGTCATTCTCAAGAATATCAAGGATTTCTTTCTTCATTTAATCTTAACCTCCTCAATTATTGCCCTTGCAATCTTTAAGCTTGCATAGGGCTTTGAAAATTTTAAAGCCTTTTCGCTTATCTCCTTCATTTTTTCTTTATAATTCAAAAAATCTTTTAGCACATTTGGTATATCATTATATTTTGGCATAATCGCTATTCCTTCGTCTATTAAAATTTTTGCATTTGCCTCTTCCTGACCTGGCACTACCCCTGTAATAACAATGGGAAGACCCTTTGCACAAGCCTCCATAATCCCCACACCCCCTGGCTTTCCAATAATAATATCAGATATTTCCATAAGCTCTGAAACATTATCAACAAAGCCAAATACCCTTCCTTTTATTCCATATTTCTTAAGAGAGGCTTCTAGTCTCTTTTTAAGACCCTCATTTTTCCCTGCAATGACTATTACTTGAAATAGCTCCCTATTTTTTGCTAAAACGGGAATAAACCTCTCTATATGACCAAGACCATAACCTCCACCCATCTCAAGGATAATAGGTTTTTCATCAAATCCAAGGCTTTTCTTTGACATATTTCCTGATTTTGAAAACTTTAATGATATGGGAATTCCAATTACCCTTATTTTTTCTTTTTCTACACCCATCTTTAAAAGAAGCTCTGATGTATGTTTGTGTGGCACGATAAAAAGGTCAACATTGGGCTTTATCCCTATTGGATGGCAGCTAAAATCTGTTGCTACTGATATAAGCTTGAAATTTCTATTTTTTATTTTTGAAATAGCAGATGTAATGAATGGATGGGTTGAACAGAGGCAATCAGGACTTTCTTTATCAATTATTCTTAATGTCTCCCTTTTTATCCTATAATCAATATACCCTGTATGTGAATAGAATATTTTTTGCTTATAAAGAAGGCTCCAAGCCAAAGGAAGATGCCTTGCCATCCATAGATATGAGAAATTGATAAACCAGCCAAGAAATGTATTTTCAAGGAGAATAATAGATTTTGCAGAATTTCCCTCTAATGTATTTATTGCCTCACAGAGAACCTCTCCTCCTTTAATATGTCCCATCCCAGCCCTAATAGAAAAGACAATTATTTTCATAAATCCTAAATCACAAATATCCCTCTAACATAATATCATCTGAAATCCGCTTTGTCTTTATGTTTTTAAGCTTAAGAGGAGAAATATTTCCCAAAAGGGAAAGACCAGAATCGCCAATGAGCTTCAAAGAGATAAAGAATATTGCCTTATCTATAAGGCATCTATTCAAAAATGATGTTACTAGCCTTTGTCCTCCCTCAAGAAGGATGGAGGTAATGCCCATTTTGCCAAGCTTTAAAAGAAGGTCAGGAAGAGAAACCAAGCCATTTTCCTCTTTTACAATGAGCACCTCTGCCTTTTTTGCAATCTCAGAAGGAGGTTGCTTTGTGCTTGCAATGATTAGCTCTTCCTTTTTCCCAAATACATTTGCCTCTGCTGGAATCTTTCCATCTGTTGTGACAATTATTCTCATCGGCGATTTTCCTTTGACAAGCCTTGTGGTAAGATAGGGGTTATCCTTAATAATTGTTCCCTTTCCCACCATAATCCCATCCACATAAGACCTTAATCGATGAACCATCCTCCTTGACGCCTCACTTGTTATCCACCTATTCTGGTGCTCTGGTGCCCTGGTGCCCTGGTGCTCTATTGTAATTTTCCCATCCAGGCTCATTCCTACTTTAAGCATAACAAATGGCATCCCTGTTTTTATATACTTAAAATAGACCTCATTAAGATGCTCTCCCTCATCCTTTAATAGCCCAATATCAACCTTTATTCCCCCTTTTTCCAATATTTCCTTTCCCTTTACAATTGGGTTTGGATCAAGGGTTGATGCAACAACCCTTTTTATTCCTGCCTTAATTATTGCATCTGTGCAGGGTGGTGTCCTTCCATAGTGTGAGCAGGGCTCAAGGTTAACATACAATGTTGCTTCTCTTGCATTTTTCCCTGCCTTTTTTAATGCGATAATCTCTGCATGCGGAAAGCCTGCCTTTTTATGATAGCCCTCACCTATTATCCTTCCTTTCTTTACAATGACACATCCTACCATAGGATTTGGGCTTGTTTTTCCCAATCCCCTCTTGGCAAGCAAAAAAGCCCTCTTTAAAAAGATGTCATCCATCTTAAGAAGATTATATAATATTTCAAGAATGGAAATCTATAATCTTACATCTTATGAGATTCATCGCTTGTTTAAGAAAAAAGAAATAAAGGCAATTGATGTTGTTTTGTCTTGCATTAAAAGAATAGAGGAAGAAGAGCCAAAGATAAATGCATTTATTACAAGGACATTTGAGAAAGCAATTGAAAAAGCCAAAGCAATTGATGAGAAAATTGCAAAGAATGAGCCAATTTCTCCCCTTTCTGGAATTCCCATATCCATAAAAGACAATATTTGCACAAAAGGTTTACAAACGACCTGTGCCTCTCATATCCTTCAAGGGTTTATCCCCCCTTATGATGCAACGGTAATTACAAGGCTAAAAGATGCTGGAGCTATAATTATTGGAAAGACAAATATGGATGAATTTGCCTTTGGTTCATCTTGCGAGCATTCTTGCTTTGGTCCTACCAGAAATCCACATAACCTTGACTATGTCCCTGGTGGCTCATCGGGTGGCTCTGCCGCATCTGTGGCAAGCTGTGAAGCTATTCTTTCATTAGGCTCGGATACCGGTGGCTCAATAAGGCAACCAGCCTCATTCTGCGGTGTTGTAGGTTTAAAACCAACCTATGGCCTTGTCTCAAGGTATGGTCTTATTGCCTTTGCCTCAAGCCTTGACCAGATTGGTCCTTTAACAAAGGATGTAAGGGATTGTGCAATTTTATTAAATACCATTTCTGGGTTTGATGAGAATGATGAAACATCTATCAAACAGCCGAAGATTGACTATACGAGTTTCTTGGAAAAAGATATATCGGGAATGAAAATTGGCATTCCAAAAGAATACCTTGAAGGGGTTAACTGTGAGGTAAAGGAGGCGACAATGAATGCCTGCAAGAAGCTTTCCTCATTAAATGTAGAGATAGTTGAGGTATCCCTTCCTCACTCTCAATATGCTATCCCTGTTTATTATATCATTGCTTGCTCTGAGGCATCATCAAATCTAGCAAGGTTCGATGGTGTCCAATATGGCTTAAGGGAGGAAGATAAAAGCCTCTTTGGAATGTATAGAAAGACAAGGAGTAAAGGATTTGGCGATGAGGCAAAGCGGAGGATAATCCTTGGGACATATGCCCTATCATCTGGCTATTATGATGCCTATTACCTTAAGGCACAAAAGGTTAGAAGCCTTATAAAAAGGGATTTTGATCGGGCATTTTCAAAGGTTTCCCTCCTTATCACGCCGACCTCTCCTACACCTCCATTTAAGATAGGAGAAAAAACAGAAGACCCTTTATCAATGTATCTTTCAGATATACTCACGGTTTCAAGCAACCTCACAGGATACCCGTCTATTTCTATCCCTTATGGAAAAACAAAGGACAATCTACCCATTGGGCTTCAAATCATAGGTTCTTACCTTTGTGAAGGAAAGATCCTATCCCTTGCTCAAAGAATAGAGAAATTGGATACCTAAAATATTTAAGAGAAAAAATTCTTAAAATTACACTTGACATAAGTTTAATTTATTATGTAAAATATATAATATTATTTTTAGCCCCAAACTTGGCTGAAAGGGAGGTGATGCTTTTTAAAAAGCAGGGGCTTATATATTAGAAAAAGATATTACCTGTGAAAGCAGGAAATTTATAATTAGGAGGTAAAAAGGATGAAAAAAGCCTTATTAAGTTTTGGGGCAATAATGATAATTGCCCTACCAGTTTTGGCAAAGATGCCAAAGGTTGATGTAAAGGGAGAGATCAGGGTAAGGGGAGAGGAGATAAACAATGCCACAGATTTTAAGAATACCGACGCGGCAGGGAATAATGACGACAAGGATTCCCATGTGAAGCACAGAGTAAGGGTATGGTTAGAGAGTGAGCTATCCGATGGCGTAGGTGCCCATATCTGCTTAGAGAAGCCAGATAAAGGAAGTGAGTGGGCAAGATGGGGTTTTAATACTGTTGAGGGAGTTCAGTGGGACACTAACCTTCGCCATGCCTACCTTACCATTGACGATGTGGCGGCTCTGGTTGACCTTTCCTTAGGAAGGCAGGGGATTGGAGAGCTAAACAGAGAGCTCGTCTTATGGTATGATGCCATTGATGCCAAAAAGGCTAGTGCGAAGCTGGGAAACCTATCCTTAAGCGCGATTTGTGCAAAAGCAAGAGAGGATGGTGCTAATGATGATACTGACACCGATATCCAGGGTTTAAATGGCTCAATCCCTCTTGACCTATTGGGTGGCATTGACCTTGCCGGCTATGGGTATAGAAAAACTATCCATGATCCAGTAAAAGATAAGACTGACAAGAACAATGTCATAGGTGGAAAGGTTTCTGGCTCACTTGATATTGCCTCAACCCTTAATTACTCAGCCGAGTATGCAAAGCAAGTGGGTGGAACCCCAACCGACAGGGATGCACATGCCTATCGGGTATGCCTTGGCTATACCACAGAGGTTGAAGGGCTAGGCAGGCTCTCTCTTGAGGGAAGCTACCTTAAGATGTCGGGAACCGAAGGAGCCACAGCAGATGCAAAAAGCTATACCGGAATTGCCCCTAACCTTGACTACTATGCCGCATTGGTTGACGATCAGAGAGCTGTTATATTTACTCCTGCAGGAGGTGTAGATTTAACAACAGTAAATGGAAGAAAGGACATAAACATCAATGCCCAGATAACCCCAGAGGCAATTGATAACATTACCTTGGGCATCTCCTATACCAGCTTCTCAACCGCAGAAAAGAGGGGTGGAAAAACAAACTTAGGAAGCGAGCTTGACCTTTCTTGTTCCTACAAATACTCTGAGGCAACAAGCATAACAGGAACCTATGCAAGATTTTCCCCGGGGGATCTCATCAATGGTTCCGACGCTGCAACTATGATAAGGGGTGAGCTTTTAACCAAGTTTTAAGGGAGGTTAGGGTTTTTAAGACAAAGGGAAGGAGAGATCCTTCCCTTTTTGTTTAACCTTGGCTTTTTCTATATTTAAGGTATAGCACAGGCAATAGCATTAGCTAAGCGTTCAGGTGGTGTAACAAAAGAAAAGCTAAACCCATAAAATTTTTCTTAAGCATTTCAATAAAAATACCGATATATTAGGTGATGAAAAAATTTTTGTTTTTCCTTTTTTTCTTTAATCTAGGATTCTGCTCATCTTTGGTATTTCTGGGAAAGCAATATATAACCAAAGAGGTTTTGGATGTAGGTGAGAATGCCTCTATATATGTTATTGATTTTGACCACGACAACAAGAAAGATTTGATACTGGGAAATAAGGAGGGATACATTTTATTTTATAAAAATATTGGGACGGATTACAACCCATCCTTTGAAAATGGGAAAAGGATTACTGTAGATACAGGAGAAATCAAGCTGGAGGGAGGATATAGCTCACCCATTGTCTGCCAATGGGACAATGCAAAGGACTTGGATTTGCTAATTGGAGATGGAGGGGGAAATGTTTGGTTTGCAAAGGCTATGAACGAGGTAATCGAGGGAATGCCTCCCACATATACTGTCCTTGAGAAGCTAAAGGCAGATAATAAATCAATCTATCTACCAAATGCCTCTCCCTACGCCTTTGATGTAGATGAGGATGGCTTACTTGACCTTTTGGTGGGAGATGAGGCTGGCTATGTCTGGTTTTTTAGAAATATTGGAAGGCCAGATTCTCCCATCCTTTCTGCGGGAACAAAGACATTGGTAGGAAGTGCCACCCTTGATGTCTCACAGAATGCAAAGCCGGTAATGATTGATTGGAATGACGATGGAAAGAAAGACCTGATTGTTGGTGATATATTTGGAAATACCCATATCTTTACCCCAGGAACACAAACAGGGACAGGAACATTTATTCCAAACTTTATCTTTAAAGAAAGGGCAAAGGTTGCAAACAAAGAAATAGATGTTGGATTCTACGGCTCACCATTTATCTGCAATTGGAATAATGAGGGTGGATATGATATGCTTGTGGGAGCAGGCGATGGAACAATATACCTCTTTTTGAATACAAAATACCAAGCCTCTGAACCACCCGAATTCAATACAATACAAAAGATAGACGGAGACCCGGAATTTATAGATATTGGAGAATATTCAAAGCCCCAGGTTATAGACTGGAACAATGATGGAAAGAAGGATTTAGTAATCGGTGATTCCCTGGGAAAGGTGAGGCTTTTCCTCAATTCTGGAAATGACAATAATCCTATTTTTACAGATGGATTTTTCTTCTCAATGACATCGGGAACGCAAACCGAGGACCTGGATGTAGGGTATAATTCCGCACCTTATCCCATAGATTGGAATAACGATGGAAAGAAAGACCTTGTTGTCGGCGATAAATATGGGAATATAAATGTATTCATAAATATAAACACAGACGATGCCCCTATATTTCAAAAGGGAACATATGCTACATCATATACACTAGGCTATAATGCAACGCCCTGTATCCTTGATTGGGATAATGATGGGAAAAAGGACATTATCGCAGGTTGTCAATCTGGAGAGATAAGGCTATTTTTAAATATAGGCTCTGATATAAACCCTGTTTTTGCAGCTCCTACCACAATGCAGATTCCCCTTGACCACGAAAAGGATACAAGCCCAGCTATCATAGATTTCAATAGGGATTATAAGAAGGACATAATAATTGGCACAGGCTATGGGGAGATGTATCTATTTATAAACTCAGGAAGTGATAAAATTCCTGTCTTTAATACAAAGGAAAGAATAAAGTTTTCAAATGGCGATGATATAAAGGCAAATGATAATTCAAGCCCTGCAATCTCTGACTGGGATAACAATGGTTCATCTGACCTTATAGTTGGTGGAAAGGATGGAACAATATTTGTTTGCCTATCAAGCATTTTAAATCTAGCACCATCTGTTGTGGTAAATACACCCCTTCAAACACAATCTGGGAATATAAACATCTCATATACCTTAAGGGATGATGATTCTGACACTTGCTTAATTGATGTTAAATTTTCAAAGGATAATACCAATTGGATTGATGCAACATCGGCTGATGGTGGAGAGGGGAAAATAGGTCTTTCTTCTTCTCCTATTGGTGTATCCCATATCTTTGTCTGGGATGCTTATGCTGATCTAGGACAAGGAATCTATAATATTGTCTTTCAGATAACGCCAAGCGATGGAACAAATCAAGGGCAATCTTACAAAACAAGCCCATTCTCGGTTGACAATACAACAAAGACAAACCTTATTCCTATTACCATACAAGGGAAAAACATTGATATAGGAGCATATTCTACGCCCTGCGTTTGTGATTGGAACAATGATTATAAGAAAGACCTTTTAATTGGAGATGAATTTGGATATGTCTATCTATTCCTTAATTCTGGAACAGACCAAAACCCTATTTTTACCTCATATTCAAGGCTTCAAGCAAGGGAATCTACATCAACGCAAGTAATGAAAGACCTTAAGGTAGAAGGATTTTCTCTGCCTTTTGTTTGTGATTATGACAACGATGGAAGTAAAGATTTGCTTGTAGGAGATAGGTTTGGCTATGTTTATTATTTTAAAAATATTGAAGGTATTCTAGAGAAGGGTGTAAGGATACAAGGAGGAAGTGACTTAGATGTTGGAAATATGGCATCACCTATTGTGATTGATTACAACCTTGATGGAAAGAAGGATTTGATTGTGGGTGATGAATATGGCTACATTAGGCTATACCTTAATTATGGCACAGATATGAATCCATCATTTGCTACAGGGACAAAGCTTTTATTGGGAACAGGAAATACAGAGATACAAGTTTCTTATAATTCAACCCCTGCATTTATTGATTATAATAACAATGGAAAAGCAGATTTAATAGTTGGCGATAGGAACGGCAATCTATGGCTATTCTTGAATTATGGAAGCGACCAATTACCCCTATATGATTACGGAAGGATTCTTTCTTCTCCCTCTGTTTCTGGGAATGCTTCTTGTTTTATTTCTGATTGGGATAATGATGGAAAGAAGGATTTTGTTTTAGGAAACAGGAATGGCTCTGTATATTTATATCTATTGAAGGAGGAAACAAACACGCCTCCATCCTGTGTTCTATCTCCTATAACTACAGCCGTTTCCACAATTACCCTAAAATATAAGCTATATGATATAGACGGTGATACATTATCAATTATTCCAGAGTATTCACTTGATGGGGTAAATTATAGCTCTGCCTCAGGTGGAACAAAGGAAAATTTAATTGGCTCTTCTTTTGGCATTGACCAGGAATTTATATGGAATTCTAATATTGACCTTCCTGGAACAAAAACCCTGGTTTATTTTAGAATAACCCCAAAGGACAAGGCAGCTGGCACAGCTTCTTCTCTCTCCTTCTTATTGGATAATCTAAATAGGCAACCAATTGTAAAAAGCCTTAATCTTTCATCCAATTCTGGTCTTATTGAGGTCTCTTTTGAGCTTGAGGATTCCGATTATGATACAATATCCCTTTCCTTTGATTATCTCCTTAATGGAACATGGACAAAGGCAACAACCTATGGATCTTTATCCTTTACCCCTGGTATTTACAAGTTCTATTGGGCTTCAAGCCTTGATTTCCCAGAGACAGAAACAACCTTAACCATAAGGCTTACACCCTATGATTCCTGGGGCATTGGTATCTTTCAAACCAAAACCATAAAAATTGAAAATTCCAGATTTTCCTCAAAGGAGGTAGGAACAACAAGCATTGGCCTGCCCATTACATTTTCACCCACAACCCTTATTCTAAAAAGCATTGAATATCCATTGGTGATTACCGTAGAGGACATTTTAATTCCCTCATCTATTCCAGGGCTTTCTGAGACAGGAAGGAGAATAACCGCGGTGAGAAAAGATAGACCCGATGTTTTAATAGATAGCCTTTCTGCAAAACTTACCATTCCATACAATAATGAATTTTCACAGGAGATAGAAAAGGCATTTGTTATTTACAAAGGAAATTCTCCCCTTGCATCCTCTGTTGATACAGCAAGCAACACAGTCAGCACCGAAATAAGAGAAACTGGAATTTATAGGATTGATACCCTATTTCCACTTGATTCCAAAATATCTCCATATCCCAACCCCTGCAAGGGAGATTTAATTACATTTTCTGGATTTTCTGGAAAGATAAAAATATTCACCTTAACCGGCCAATTGGTTAGAGAGCTTGAGGGAGCAATATGGGACACAAAAAACAGGGATGGAAAAGCTGTAGCATCTGGCATTTATATATGGCTTGCAGAAAGCGGCAATAATAAACAAAAGGGGATTTTAGCGATTATAAGATGAAAAGAATAAGTCAGGACTCAGGAGTCATCTGGTGCTCGGGTGCTAGTAGGCTGATCTGGTGCTCTAGTGTTCTGGTGTTCTTCTGTTTTTTGACGATTGGCTCTTCTGCATTTGGGGTAGATTATACAGCGACCAGCCCTTTGCAATTCTTAAAGATTAAGCCTTGCCGGGTTTCCTCTTTAGGGGGTGCATTTGTGGGGGTTAATGAACCATCTTTTGAAAACCCAGCATCCCTTGGAGGTGCAAAGGTAGCCGAAATTGGGCTTTCTTATAATTCATACCTTGCGGGAATAGATATTTCTTCATTATCTTACCTCCATCCCACAGAGGAGATGGGTTGTTTTGGGTTTAGTCTCCTTTATCTCAAAACCCCAGATATTTTAAAAACAAAGGATGGAGGCATAGAAGATGGCAAATTCTCTTGCTCTGATATTTCAGCAAGTATAGGATATGGAAGAAACATAAGCCCTGATATTGCAATAGGAGGAACATTTAAATTCATCAGGGAAAGCATAGATGATAAAGCTGTAAATACAGGTGCAGCTGATCTTGGGATTCAATACAGACCATTTTTAAAAGATATTACAATTGGTCTTTGCCTTTCAAACCTCGGAAAATCAATAAAATACACAAACAAAAAGGAGGATTTACCCCTTACCATGAAGGGAGGAATTTCTGTAAATTGCCTTGATAAGACCCTTCTTTCTACAATAGAGCTTGATAAATCCATAGATTCTGATGTAATTTTAAGGCTAGGCTTTGAAAATGTATTGATGAATAAGGTATTTCTTAGAGCAGGATATTCCACAGAGGCCGATATTGGTTCGGGTATTTCACTTGGTTTGGGATTGAAGCTTTCAAAATACTTCTTTGATATGTCCTATCTTCCCTTTCAAGATCTTGGAAACACAATGCAAGGCTCATTCTATATAAAGTTTTTAGAGGAAGAATAATTTAAAGTTGAGGCAATTTACAATTTGTAATTGTTTGAGCCGTGCTAAACATCATCTCTTCTCAATTTTCGTAATATATGCCTTTGCCTCTTTTATCAAATCATCCCTCTTAGGATAATTTTTTATTAGCCTTTTAAATTCAAAATATGCATCCTCATAATCGCCAGAGGAATAAAGGATAACACCTATTCTAAAGAGGGAATCAGCTGCCCATTCTGAGCTTTGATAAAGCTCAGCTACCTTTCTAAAATAAACAATTGCCTCCTCCTTTGCATCGGGTAAATATGTCCTTCCTATCCAATAATATGCATCAGCTTTTTCATCATCCGTAAGGTCTTCTGAGAGAAGCTTTTTATATTCCTCTCTAGAATCCTTTTTCTTTCCCTCTAAATAATAGATTTGGGCAATCCTTTTTCTTATCTTTTTAGCCATCTCTTTCTCCTGCCCTTTTTCAAGGAAAAGATTATAATAATTTATGGCAGCCCCTGGTTTATTGTCCTTTATAAATGCCTCTCCTATTTGATACAATGCCTCCTCCATTAAGGCTTTATCAGCCCCTTTTTCAACAAGCTTTTGATAGGAAGAAATTGCCTCTTTGTATTCACCCTGATTATAAAAACACAAGCCTATTCTAAGATAGGCATCCTTTGATAGGCTATCCTCGGGAAACTCCCTTTGTAGCCTTAAATATGCCTCAATTGCCTCATCATACCTTCCCTCCTCAAAGTAAGTCCAGGCAAGCCAATAAATAGAACAAGAAAAATATGGGCTTTCTTTATAATTTAAGATTATCTTGGTAAAATATTTTCTGGCATCATCAAACCTTTCCTTTTTATAATAGCACCACCCTATCTGGTATATTGAGGCAGAAACAAAGCTTGATTTTGGATATTGCTTTATAAGGCTTTGATAATCTGAAATTGCCAGGCCATAATCCTTGAGGTTAAATGATATGTTTGCTGAATAAAACAATGCCCTTTCTCCTAATTCTTTATCAATGGCAGGAATGGTTTTATACACCAGCCTTGCCTTCTTTGGATTCCCAATTTTATTATAAAGGAATGCCGTATTGTAGAGGCTATAGCCAAACAATTCACTCTTTGGGTATTTTTCTATTAAAGAAGAAAAGGCATCTATTGCCTCTTTGTATTGTCCCTTTTTCATCCTATTATCACCAATTTTGTAAAGAATCTCGGGATTTTTTGAGAAATTTGGGTATAGAGAAACAATGCGCCAAAGGTATTCTTCATTATCAAGGCTTATTCCTACATTGTAAAGGCAAGTAAGGGAAAGGGGGGTCTTTGGGTATTCCTTTATCATTTCATCACACATTACCAAGCATTCTGTTATACTTCCAATTTTAAGATACAAAAGAGAGAGCCTTAAAAATGCCTCCTCCCTAAAGCTGCTTTTTGGGTAATCTGCAATAATCTTCTCATACGCCTTAATCTTTTCATTATCCTCTCCTATTTGGGCTATAAGATATAAGCTTCTATCATCGCCTATTTTCTTTAGCTCCTCTAAGGCAAGGTCTATTTTAGAAAGCTTAAGATAAGAAAATGAAATGCCTGTTTTTGCCCCTCCTTTTTTATAGAAATCCACTGCCTCATTAAATCTCCCAAGGCTATATAAACTTTCTGCTTGTGCAAGATAAAGCTCCTTTGTGGGAGATGAAATTTTTGGAAAAACAGAAACCGCATCTTCAAATCTTTTCATATTAAAAAGGCAAGAAAATAGAAGAATAAAGGAGGAATCTGATGGGTATGATTTAACCAGGCAGTTTGCATAGAATAGGGATTTCTCAAAATCACCATTCTCATAATAAATTCTTGCCAGGGAGGATAGGGAATTTCTTCTTAAGAGATCATCCTTTGATGTTTCCAAAATCTTTTTGTAATAGGAAATAACCCTGTTATAATCCTTGATTTCTTCAAATGACACTGCTATGGAATAAAAGACGCTGTCTTTCCAGGGAAGGTTTGGATAATCTATAAGGTATGAAGAAAATAGCGAAACAGCCCGATCATAATCCTTTATTTCAAGATAATATTGGATAATTCTAAAGATGGCATAAGAGGATGATGGGTTATTGGGGTATCTTGAAAGTGCTTCTTGATAGGAAGAAATTGCCTCTTCTTTTTTATCGATGAACCACAGGCAATCAGCAATCCTGTAATATACAGTAGAAAGCCTTTCTTCATCCAGGGAGATTTCTTTAAGGATTAAATAATTTTTATATGCCGTTTTATAGGAACATAGAAAGAATAAAGATTCTGCCTTAAGAAAAAGGCCATCCTCTTCTTGTGTATCCCTTAAATAACCTTGAGTAAGATTAAATAGCCCATTTTTGTAAAATTCATAGGGGAGATTCTGGGCAAATATATTTAATGAAATGATGAACAATAAAAGTCCTAAATTCCTAAATCCCAAATCCCAAATTCTTTTCATACCTTTGAAAGCTCATTAAAAACAAAAGATGGGTTTGATGCTTTGAATATCTCTGATCCAACCGCGGCAATATCAATCCCTGCATCTTTTAAAAGGGAAATATTTGAAAGCTTTATGCCACCATCCATCTCAAGACAAAGGTCTGATCTTTCTTTTTTGAGCTTTTTTGCTTTAGAAAGAACATCGGGTATAAATGTGCTTCCATAAAAACCAGGGACAACGCTCATAATAAGCACAAGATCCAGATTATCAAGGAATGGCTTGAGTTTGGAAATAGGTGTTTCGGGATTAAGCGAGATGCCTACCTCTAAACCTCCATCCTTTATTTTTTTTATTGCCTCCTCTGGAGAATCCTTCCCCTCAATATGAAAGATTATCCTCTTTGCACCCTTTCTTTTAAAGCCTTCTATATAATCTATGGGAGAGCTAACCATAAGGTGTATTTCCATAAAGAGGTCTGTTTCAATAAGGTCATCATAGCCTATGCTTTTAGAAGGGACAAAAATTCCATCCATAATATCTATATGAACATTCTTACAAAAAGCGCTTGCTATCTTTAACATCTTCCCCAATTCCTCTTTTTTTTCTGTTAGAATAGCAGGATAAACAAGCATTAAAAATCCTCTTTTACCTCTGCTGATGGTTTATAGAGGTGATGGGTCTCATTTAGGCTAGAGATGATGAATTTGTTATCTATAAATTCAATCCTTGTTATTCCACAAGGATCCTGGCGGACACTCCAGAAAGATGAAAGCTTAAGCCCCATAATATGGAGAAGAATAATTTTAATTACAATCCGATGGGTTACCACGATTGAAAGTTTACAGGTTTGGACAATCTCCTCAAAAACAGGAAGAGCCCTATTTTTAACATCCTCCAGTGATTCCCCTCCTGGAAAGGTGACACTTTCAGGTTTTGTTATCCAATCTAAATAAAGCTTGTTATTCTTTACATCATCCTCTGAAAGCCCCTGCCATTCCCCATAATCAATGTCAATAAATGAAGAAACCTCCTTTACCTCTACATTCGGATGTGGCCTTTTTAGTATCTGGGCTGTAATCAATGCCCTTTTAAGGGGGCTTGTATAGATTGTCTCAACAGGAAGCTCTGCCAGGAGGGTTGATGTTTTTTCCGCTTGACGAATACCTGTTCTGTTTAGTTCAACATCTTTTCTTCCCCTGAAGACCTTTCTTTTATTCCAATCTGTCTGGGCATGCCTTATCAATATACACTCACTCATCTTTCATAAATTCCGATCATTTCTCTTGACCTAAATGTTGGCTTTTGAACCTTTATTGTCTTCTTATAGCCAATTTTATTATCTGAGGAAAGCCCTCCGCTTTGTATAAAGCCCATCTTCTCATAAAAGCTTATAGAACCAATATCATCGGGTGTATAAACTACCAATATCTCTCCTGAAAGAGCTTTTACCCTCTTCTCAAGATGCTCAATTAGCCTTTTTCCTATACCCTTTCTTTTAAAATCAGCTCGGACAGCAAGCCATGTAACCTCAAATTCATAGGGATTTTTTAAACTCCTTGAATATCCAATGACACCCAAAACTTGATGCCTTTCTTTCTCAACAAAGAAGCATCTTTTTGAAAAATCTGGATTGTTAACATAATCGATCATCTCCTCCTCAAGCTTGAGGAGACCAAGTTTATTAAAATGATGTGGATATGAATAAAATATTGCCTTTGCTTGTTGTATATCATCGCTTGTTAATTCTATAATCATCTATAACCCTTTTATATATTATAATCTTTACTTAATAATTTTGTCCAGTATATAATAAAAATAATGAGAGAAATTGAAAAGATTTATAAAATAAATTTGGATACGAAGGATAATGAAAAAATCCTTATCATCACCGATTGCTTCAATAAGGAGATAAGTGAGATAGCCATTCTTTTCAGAGATATAGGAAAAAGGCTTGGTTTTAATACAAATCTTTGCTCCTATCCTCCCCTTTCATCGCATGGAGAGGAGCCACCAAAAGAGGTATGGGAAAAGGCAGGCTTTAAGATAACAAAAGAAATTTTTGAGAAAATAAAAGGGAAAGAGCCTGTTTTTCTTGATATTTCAAACCCACCAGACATTTTAATCTCAATTACAAATTTTTCCACCTCACATACAAGCTTTAGGAAAATATTAACAAAAAATGGAACAAGGTATGCAAGTATGCCTCTCTTTGAAAAATCTATGCTCTTTGGTCCGTTAGATATTGATTACGAAAAAATGAATAGCTTGGGAGAAAAAATAAAAGGGATTTTAGAAAAAGGGGAAAACATAAAGGTTTCATCCCCTTCTGGCACAGAGCTAATGTTTAACATAAAGGGAAGGAAAATTATAATAGACAATGGATTGATAACAAAAAAGGGAGATTTTGGTAATCTTCCAGCCGGCGAGGTCTTTCTTGCACCAAGGGAGAAAAGTTGTAATGGTGTTTTGGTAATTGAGGTAATGGAAAAAAGGAGGCTTAAATCTCCCTTATTTGCAAAGATAGAGAATGGGGTGGTCATAGGGCTTTCTGGAGAAAAAGAGGCAAAGGAAAGACTTGAAGGAATATTTTCAAAACATCCCCTTGCAAGGAACATCGCAGAGTTTGGAATGGGAATAAATGATAAAGCAAGTAATCCAACAAATATCCTTGAGGCAGAAAAAATATTAGGAACCTGCCATATTGCCTTTGGTGATAATTCAGGCTTTGGTGGAAATATATTTGTCCCATTCCACGAAGACTATGTTGTTTTCTCTCCAACCATAGAGCTTGATGGAAAAAAGATTTAGGATTTTAAATGAAATCTGATGTGTATTTTGTTAAGGTAGGGAGAGAGAATACAGAAGAGAGGGTTTTGGCTTTAAAAAACCTGCTTGAAAAAATTACTCCCTTTTCAGAATTTAATAAGGATGAGATTATTCCTGTCAAGCTTACCATTGGAGATTCTTCCTGCATCTATAATATTAGTCCAGAGCTGGTTAAGCTTATAGTTAGAGAGATAAAAAAGAAAGGGGCGAAACCATTCCTTTTTGATACATCGGTTATCTACAAAGGCAACAGGCAGAATGCCCTTAGTCATCTAGAGCTTGTTGAGAAAAAAGGGTTTTCCTATTCCAATGTAGGTTGCCCATTTATCATTGCTGATGGTATTTTTGGAGAGGCAGGAAAGGAATTTAAACTAGATTCCCCAAATATAGAGAGAATAAAAATTCCCTCTTTTGTGGGTATGCTAGACAACCTGGTTGTTCTTTCTCATACAACAGGACATATAATCTCAGGATATGCCGGTAGTATAAAAAATGTGGCAATGGGTATGTCAACCCGGGCTACAAAACAAACCATCCATTCCTCACTTAAGCCACATATTTTAGAGGAAAAATGTAGTGCCTGCGGATGTTGCATTTCTATTTGTCCTGCTTCTTCTATTTCTTTTAAGAACAAAAAGGCTTTTATTAACCAGGGGTTGTGTATGGGTTGTGGTGAGTGCCTTTGTGCCTGCAAATCTGATGCTATATTTGTAAATTGGAAGGAAGACCCTTATATATTTTGTAAGAGAATGGTTGAGGTGGCAAGCTTTATCCTTCTTAAGTTTAAAAATAAATTCTTCATAAATTTTGCCTTTGATATAACCAAGGAATGCGATTGCATTTCAAAAAAGGGTGATGAGATGATTGCAAATAATCTAGGAATACTTGCCTCCTATGATATTTTAAGCCTGGATAAGGCATGTTTAGACCTAGCCTATAAAAACAAAAGGACAGATTTTCTTTTTAATAAAAGGGATTTATGCGAGGCAATGCTTGAATATGCAAAAAATTTAGGCTTGGGAAATTTGGAGTATAATTTAGTAAGTGTTTATTGACAAAAATTTGCTTTTAAAATTAAAATTTAGACAATGAAAATAGATAAGGCAAAAAAGGATGTGATTATTTTTACCCTTCACCATAGATTAGAAGGAACGATGCATACATATATGGGTGCAAGGATCTTGGATGAATTAAATGCGGGAGCAAAAACCTTTATTGCCCTAACCAATGTAAGTGTTTTTCTTCCTCAAGGCACAACGCCTATCTATCATATTGATTTTATCGCCTTGAATAAAAATCATATTGTCCATCTTCTTCCAGGAAAGGGAGAGGATTTCAAGGAATTTCTTCCCAAGGAAGAGATTTTTCCCCGCTAAGTTTACCAGGCAATAAATTATAGTTAATTCCATAACGCTTTACAAAATGTATGTGTTTAGATAATCTTA
>JBFLYE010000211.1 GCA_040756715.1 bacterium | reverse complement strand
AAAATACAAAGGCATCCGATATTGCATATTTTGCCTCAGTTGATATTGTAGAGCCTGATATTGACCTTATAATTGTTTCAACATCAACACCGGATATGATATTTCCTTCCACAGCTTCCCTCTTGGCAGAAAAATTGGCATTTAAGAATGTTGCTTGTTTTGATATATCTGCTGCCTGCACAGGTGCTTTATATGCTTTGGAATGCGGAAGATTTTTCATAGAATCTGGGCAATACAAAAAGGCATTGATTACCTCAGCTGAAGCCACATCAAAGGTTATTGACTGGAAGGATAGAAATACCTGTGTTCTCTTTGGTGATGGTGCGGGTGCTTGTCTTCTTAAGGAAAGCAATGAAAAAGGAATAATCGGAAGCTATTTTAACACAAATGGCTCTTTGGCTTCTCTATTAACCCTTCCTTTGGGAGAAACCATTAAAATGGAAGGAAAAGAGGTTTTTAAATATGCTGTTGTTTATATGACAGAGGCAATTGAAAAGCTTCTTTTTAAAACAGGCTTTAAGATGGATGATATTAGCCTTGTAATCCCACATCAGGCAAACTTAAGGATAATCACCCTCCTTGCCAAGAGGCTTAAAATACCTGAAGAAAAGATGTTTATAAACCTTTATAAATATGGGAATATGCTTTCTGCCTCAACAATTGTTGCTCTGGATGAGGCAAATAAAACAGGAAAAATAAAGGAGGAAGACCTTGTCCTTCTTGTTGGCATAGGAGGAGGCCTTACCTGGGGGGCTATGCTTATAAAATGGTAGCTTTTGAAGCTTCTTATGCCTATTTTGACAACAGCTTGAAAGCAATGGAGATGCCGATAATATTTCCTGCCCAGGAACAAAGAAAGGGAGAGGTATCCATTTGGCTAAAAAATAGCATCCCTTCCCAATAGATAAAGGAAATAAGCAAAGCAATCCCTATATTCCCATATAGCCCAAATTTTAAACCACTTGTAAGCATTCCCAAACCAATCATTGCTAAAACAAGGCTTGAGAATGAAAATGCTATCTTAAAATGAAGCTCCTTGAGATAATTTTTATCAGAGATTCCATATCTTTTTGCAATCCCAATTGCCTTAAAAAGCATGCTTGGTTTCATTAGCTCCTCGCTAGATTCCACAAAAATCCTAATTTCCTCAGGCTTTGGAAGACAAAAATTTAATATAGGGATATTTGTCTCTTTTTTTACCTCCCCCTTTTCTATTTTTCTTTCTATTCCCTCGGTAAGATGCCATTTTTTATTTCTGTATTCACAGAGTTTTGCTGAGATTATGAGGTCTTCTCTTTGAATCTTAAGGTTTCTTATCCTATTTTTCTCTAAAAAGCCAATATGAACAAAGGCATTAGAAAGCTTAAGGGAAATGGGCTTTTCTTCACTTACAATCCCTTTTATCCCCTTTTTAAGGATAGTATGGCTCCTATTGGATTGAGGAATAAGAAACTCAGAAAAACAAAGCAAGATAAGGCTTAATAGAAAAAAGAGGCAAATAACGGGAAGGACAACAGCCATTTTTGATACCCCTGATGAGAGAAGAAGCCTAAGTTCACCCTTTGTTATAATCCTTGTTCCTAAAGAAAGAATGCTTATAATCCCTGAGATGGGGAAGGTGAACAAAAGATTTTGGGGGATATTGAGGCATATATATTTCAATATAACAATAAGCCCTGGCTTATATGTGAGAAAGAATTCAAGGGAAGAGAAGGCATATCCAATAAGAAAAAGGCAATTTGTTAAGATAAGGGTGATAATAAATGGTCTTATGAGGGTTATAAGGAGATATTTAGAAAGGAGTTTCATCTTAAAAGCTTAAAGAGGGAAGGAATGCCTAATATTCCAAAGAGCATATTGGGAAGCCATAGAATCATTGGAGAAAGAACCCCTTTCTTTGATAATGCCTCACAGAAGATAAAGATAATGTAATATAGAAGAATAATTATGGTTGATGCCCCCAAGCCAAACATTCTTGCCTCCTTTTTTATCCTAATTCCAAGTGGAATGGCTATTAAGGAAAGGAAGAAACAGGCAAATGAGATGGAAAGCCTCTTATGGAGCTCTGTTAAAATATAAGGGTTTTTCTTTTTTCTTTTTAGCTCAGAGAGCGTCAAATGAGAGATGGATGTTTTTTCTATATCCATCTTTAGATTAATTGGAATATGAAATGAGCTAAATTTCATTATGTGATACATATTTGGGTCATTTTTATCAAGCTCATAGAGTGAGCCTTCTTCTAATGAAAGGAGCATATTCTCCATTTTTCCCCTCTTTGCAAATATTATCCTCTCTCCCTTTCCCTCTGTGATGTATATATCCATTAGCTTTTTATCCTTTATTTTATCTATATAAATTTCTTTATTTTGTATCTTTACAAATGTCTTCTCTTCAAGTAATACATCCTTTTTTGTTATCTTTTCCTGAAGCAATTTAAGATGAAATGATGCAGAAGGAGAAATGTTGCCATTTATAAACCTTGCAAAAAGGGAAAGAAAAAGGGAAAAAATAAGGAGGGATATAACTACCCCTCTTATACCAATACCTGATGATTGAATGATAACTATAGAAGAAGAAAGCCTTGCTAGCCCTGTAATCAAGCTCATAAGAAATGCCATGGGAAGTGCAGTTCCTAAGGCTTCTTCAATCAATAAAAGAGAAATCTTAATTGTGGTAAGGGAAAATCCAAATTTAAGGATAGAAAATGCCTCTTCCATTGTTAAGATAAAGAGGAAAAATAAACATGAGGCAAGAAAAATGATGCCTATCTCCTTTATAATGTATCTATAAAATAGCTTCATTTTGCATTTTATTATATGATATATCTCCTTAAAATTTCTATAAAAAGGGGGTAAAAATTTTTGATATTTTTCTATTTTCTTTTATATAATTTAAAATTATGCCAGCTCGTTCTGATATTCACAAGATCCTTCTCATTGGCTCTGGCCCAATTGTGATTGGTCAGGCTTGTGAATTTGATTATTCTGGAACACAAGCTTGTAAGGCATTGAGGGATGAGGGCTACAGCGTTGTCCTTGTCAATTCAAACCCTGCAACCATAATGACAGACCCAAACACAGCAGAAAGGGTCTATATTGAACCCTTAACCATAGATTTTTTAGAGGAGATAATCAAAAAAGAGCGTCCGGATGCCCTATTGCCAACCATTGGTGGTCAAACAGCCCTTAATCTTTCATCCTTGCTTTATGAAGCTGGAATTTTAGAGAAATACAATGTGAGAATGATCGGAGCAAATTATGATGCTATCAAAAGGGCAGAGGATAGGTTGTATTTCAGAAGGGCAATGTCTGAAATTGGATTGGATATACCAAAGGGTATAGTTGTAAAGAGCTTAAGGGAGGCAAGGAAGGCTATAGAAGATATTGGATTTCCCTGTGTGATAAGGCCATCGTATACATTGGGTGGAATAGGGGGTGGAATAGCAGAGACTCAAAGAAGATTTGAGGAAATGGTAAAACAGGGGCTTCATGAGAGTATGATCGGTGAGGTCTTAATAGAGGAATCCCTTATAGGATGGAAAGAATATGAGCTTGAGGTAATGAGAGACTTAAAGGATAATGTGGTGATTATCTGCTCCATTGAAAATCTTGACCCAATGGGCGTTCATACCGGAGATTCAATAACCGTTGCTCCGATTCAGACATTAACCGATAAGGAATACCAGAAGATGCGCGATGCCTCAATTGCAGCGATAAGAAAGATAGGTGTTGAAACAGGTGGCTCAAATGTCCAATTTGCGGTTTGTCCAAAGAATGGAAGATTAGTAATCATTGAGATAAATCCAAGGGTTTCAAGGTCATCTGCTTTAGCTTCAAAGGCAACAGGCTTTCCTATTGCAAAGATTGCCGCAAAGCTTGCAATTGGCTTAACCCTTGATGAGATACCAAATGATATAACAAAGAAAACACCAGCATCATTTGAGCCAACCATAGACTATTGCGTGGTTAAGATTCCCAGGTTTGCATTTGAGAAATTTAAAGATGCAAATTGTATTCTTACCACATCAATGAAATCTGTGGGTGAGATTATGAGCATAGGAAGGACATTCAAAGAGGCATTACAAAAGGGCATAAGAAGCCTTGAAATGGATATGTATGGGCTTTTTTCCGATGATTCTGATATAGGGCTTATTGCAGGTCTTTTTGCCCCTAATAAAGATAGGCTACTTTATATCTATAAGGCAATAAAAAAGGGTATAAAGATTAGCGAAATCCATAGATGGACAAAAATAGACCCATGGTTTTTGAGAAACATAAAGGAAATTGTAAGCATGGAAGATGAAATTGCAAATTGCAAATTGCAAATTGCAAATTTTAAATTGTTGAAAAAGGCAAAGGAATATGGATTTTCTGACCGGGAGATAGGAAGGTTAGTAGGAAAAGATGAGAAAGATATAAGAGAAATGAGGAAGTCTCTTGGGATAAATCCAGTATTTAAATCTGTGGATACCTGCGCAGGAGAATTTGAGGCAGAAACACCATATTATTATTCAACCTACGATGAAGAAGATGAGGTTTCTGTATCAGAGAGAAAAAAGGTTATTATTTTAGGCTCTGGTCCAAACAGGATAGGCCAGGGAATAGAGTTTGATTATTGTTGTTGTCAGGGCGTTTACGCATTAAGGGAAGAAGGGTATGAAGCAATTATGATAAATTGCAACCCGGAGACCGTATCCACGGATTATGATACATCGGACAAATTATATTTTGAGCCAATGACTTATGAGGATGTAATGAATATCATCGAGAAGGAAAAACCCCTGGGTGTTATCCTCCAGCTTGGAGGCCAGACACCCCTAAAGCTTGCCATACCACTTGAAAATGCAGGGGTTAAAATATTAGGAACATCCGTTTCCTCAATTGATATTGCAGAGGATAGGGAGAGGTTTTCAGAGCTTATAAAATCCCTTTCTTTAAATCAGCCCCCAAATGGTTATGCCAAATCTATTGAAGAGGGATGTTCTATCGCAAAAAAGCTTAGTTTTCCTGTCCTTCTTCGTCCATCCTATGTATTAGGTGGCAGGGCAATGGAGATAGCTTATGATGAGGATGATGTTAGAAGCTACATTGAAAGGGCAATCAAGGTATCTTCTTCTCGGCCTATCCTTATCGATAAATTCCTTGAGGATGCAATAGAGGTTGATGTGGATGCCATATCTGATGGAAAAATTGTTGTAATTGGTGGTGTTATGGAGCATATTGAAAGGGCTGGGATACATTCAGGAGATTCTGCAATGGCTTTTCCTCCCCATACATTGAGCAAAGATATAATTGAAGAAATTAAGGAAACGACAAAGAAAATTGCCCTTTCCCTCAATGTGATTGGGCTTATTAACATCCAATTTGCTGTAAAAGGGGGAGAAATCTATATTTTGGAGGTAAATCCAAGGGCATCAAGGACAATCCCATTTATCAGCAAGGCAATTGGTGTCTCTTTGGCAGGTCTTGCTGTAAAGGTTATGCTGGGAAAGAGCCTTAAAGAGCTTGGCTTTACAGATGAAGTTACACCCCCTTATTTTTCAGTAAAGGAATCTGTTTTTCCATTTACAAGGTTTTATGGCGTAGATTGTCTGCTTGGGCCTGAGATGAAATCAACCGGAGAGGTTATGGGAATTGCAAATAGCTTTTCCTGTGCATATGCAAAGAGCCAAATTGCCGCAGGACTGGTTATGCCTGAAACAGGCAGGGTTTTTGTGAGTGTTCCAGATAGGGAAAAGCCAAATATATTAGAGGCTTCTCGGCTATTTTTAGAGCTAGGGTTTAGCCTTGCTGCCACAAAAAATACAAGGGATTTCCTGGAAAAAAATGGCATTTTGGTAGAAAAGGTCTTTAAGGTAGGAGAGGGAAAACCAGATATTGTTGATATGATGAAGAAGGGTAAGATATCTTTGGTTATAAATATTCCCTCGGGGAAAAAAGCCCATAAGGATGAGATAAAAATAAGGACAACCGCCTTAAATCTTTCAATCCCTATTATTACCACATCAGATGGAGCATTGGCTACCGCGGCTGGAATATCTGCCTTAAGAAAGGAAAAAAGGGAGGTAAAGTCTATCCAGGAATATCATTTAAAAACTTTAAAAATGCAAAATTGTGGTTAAAATGCGCTTGAAGGCGATTAAGGAGGAGATAGAGAAATTAAGAGAGGAAATAAGGTATCACGATTACAGGTATTATGCCCTTTCCTTGCCGGTTATTTCAGATTATGAGTATGACCAACTCCTTTTAAGGCTTAAAAGGCTTGAGGAAGAAAACCCTGAATTTATTACAGAAGATTCGCCAACCCAGAGGGTATCGGGAAAGCCTCTCGATGAATTTTTAAAGGTAAAGCATAGGATTCCCATGCTCTCCCTTGATAATACATATTCATTTGAGGAGGTATTGGAGTTTATGGAAAGGGTCAAAAGGGCTTTAGGTTTTTCTCCTGAATGGGTTGTAGAGCTTAAGATTGATGGGGTTGGTGTATCTTTAATTTATGAAAATGGCGTATTTACAAGGGGAATAACCAGAGGCGATGGTAATGTTGGCGATGATATTACATTAAACCTAAAGACAATAGCAGGTCTTCCCCTTAAGCTTTTTGGGAATTTCCCAGAATACCTTGAGGTAAGGGGAGAGGTCTATCTTCCCAAGAAAGGGCTTGAGATAATAAATGAAGAAAGAATAAAGGAGAACCTCCCTCCATTTGCCAATACAAGAAATGCAGCATCTGGTTCCCTCCACCTCCTTGACCCCTCTATTGTGGCAAAGAGGCCTTTAAGGATATTTGTTCATACACTTTCCGAATCAAGCATTCCCTACAAAACACATTATCAGGCATTAGAGAGCTTTTTTAGATTTGGCCTTCCGGTAAATCCCAATTTTATCTTATCAAAGGATATTTCTCAAATCCAGACATATTGTAAAGTTTGGGAAGAAAAAAGCAAAGCATTGGATTATGATACAGATGGCGTTGTTCTAAAGGTAAATCAATATGAGCTTCAAGGCATACTTGGGACTACAGCAAGAAGCCCAAGGTATGCAACGGCATTTAAGTTTAAGGCAGAACAGGCGACAACCAAGCTTTTGGATATAAAAATTCAAGTAGGAAGAAGCGGATGCCTTACACCGGTTGCCATTTTAGAGCCTGTATCCCTTGCGGGTGCAAAAATATCAAGGGCAACCTTGCACAATGAGGATGAGATAAAGAAAAAGGATATAAGAATAGGAGATCGGGTTATGGTTGAAAGATCCGGGGATGTTATTCCAAAGGTTATTGGTGTAATTCCCGCTAAAAAAAGGAACGAACCTTATAAATTTCCCAAGACCTGCCCTGTTTGCAATGCACCGGTGGTAAGAAAAGAGGATGAAGCAAGAATATATTGCACAGGGATAAATTGCGAAGCCCAGATAAAGAGGCGTATTGAATACTTTGCCTCTCGGGGATGCCTTGATATAGATGGCTTGGGAGAAAGGGTGGTTTCTCAATTGGTGGATTGTGGCTTGCTTAAAGGAATAGAGGATATATATAAATTAAAAAAGGAGGATTTAACCTCCCTTCCCCTATGGGCTTTAAAAAAGGCAGAAAACCTTATCTCTGCAATTGAAAAAAGCAAGAAAATGCCCTTAAACAGGCTGATAAATGGCATTGGAATCCCTGGCGTTGGCTCTACTACATCCATTCTTTTGGAGGAAAAATTTGGCTCTTTAGATAATCTTATGAAAGCATCTTATGATGAGCTAATTTCCATTTATGAAATAGGACCTAAAACAGCAAATGAAATAATCTCCTTCTTTTCCCAGGAAGATGTGCAAAAATTGATAAAAGCCCTTAAAGATTATGGTCTTAATCTGGAAAAGGGGGAAAAGGAAGGGCTTGCCCTTACAGGAAAGGAATTTGTAATAACCGGGGCAATTTCTGGTATAACAAGGAATGAGCTAAAGAGGATAATTGAAGAGCTTGGTGGTATGGTTAAAGAAAGCCTATCAAAGAAAACAAGCTATTTAATTGTGGGAGAAAAGCCAGGCTCTAAACTTCATCAGGCAAAAAGGCTTAATATTCCAATTATAAGCGCAGGGGAATTTTTACAGGACAAAGTGTTTGGCAATACTAAGGAGGCTAAAAACATACGATTCATATCACCTTATTCCTAATATCTTATGAATTTGGGGGATTATTCTAACCTCAGAAAGTTGCTTAAATGCCATTTTTTGAAAAGAAAAGGGTTTATCAAAGCTTACCTTTCCATCTGGTTGAATAACCAGGGGAATCTTTGGGTCTATATCCTTTATTATCCTTACACCCTTTAAAAAATCATCCTTGCTTGTCTCTTTTGTTATAACAATCTTTACAAAACCATCCTTTATCTTTTTAAGAAACCTTTTATGTTCCTCCCAAATAGGTTTTTCTTTTGTTGATGAGGGAAGCTTTATATCCATACAAACAAAGTCAATAATATCTTTTATTTTTTCAAATTCATCGGGAAGGCTTCCATTTGTATCAAGACAGACAAAATATTCCCTCTCTTTCAAAAATTCCTTTATAAAATCTATCTGAAGAAGTGGCTCTCCACCCGTTAAGGATATTGAATGAAAGGTTTTTTTCTTAAGGCTTTCTTTAAGCAGCCCTATTTCAATAGGATTTTTTACTTTTTTCTTAAAAATAAGGCATTCTTTAGAGGGTATTTGTGCATCTTTTGTATCGCAGAAATCACACCTTAAATTACATCCTGAAAATCTAATAAAGACTTGTCTTTTTCCTATCCAAAGCCCTTCTCCCTGGATGGAAAGGAAAACCTCTTTGATGTTTGCATTCATAGGGGAAAGACTTGGAGGTCGGTATAGATAGGGCCTTTTGGGGTAAGCTTGCTTTCTATGAGCATAATTTCTTTAACTGACATTTCATCAATAATAAATCTTTTAGAAAGATAGGGGGAAAGCAAATTTGTTTTTTGAGGGCTTTTTATCCTTGCCAGGGTTAGGTGGGCAGAAAAAGGTCTTTTTTCTTTTGGAAAGCCTATTTTAAAAAGAGAATCTTCCAGGGAATTGGCGATTAAGGAAAGGGAATCAAAGCCCTTTTCAATCCCAATCCAGATAACCCTTGGATAATCTTCTCTTGGAAATGCACCAATGCTTCCAAATGAAATGGTAAAGGGCTTGTGTTTTAATGCCTCATCTTTTAAAACATCAAGAATCTTTGAAAGCCTTTCTTTTTCTACCTCTCCTAAAAACTTTAGGGTAATATGGCAATTGGCTGGATTTACCCATTTTGGCTTTAAAGGTATTTTTATTTCTTTTATGGCAAGGGAAATTGCATCTTTTATTCTTTCCTCTAATTCAATAGCAATGAATAGCCTCATTTATTCTTCTTCTCATACATTTCTTTCACCAAGAAAGCCTTGCAGGATTACCTGGGCTGACAGCATATCGATCACCCTATCCCTCTTTTCTTTTTTTACTCCCTCCAATACCCTTTCTGCCTCTTTTGTAGAAAGCCTCTCATCCCAGAAGGTGGTAGGAATATCTGTTATTTCACTAACCTTGCTAGCAAATTTTAATACCTTTTCTGCCTGATGTGCACTTTTTCCATCCATAGTAAGGGGAAGGCCAAAGACAATTTTAGAGGGATTATATTTTGATAAGAGCTCTTTTAAAGATTCTATCGCACATTCCATTTCAATTGTATCAATGCCTAATGCAATTTTACCTTCTTCATCTGATATTGCACAGCCTATTCTTTTATCACCCACATCCAAAGCAAGTATCCTCATAAATAAATCCCTAAATCCTAAATCCCTTTTTTATCCTAGCAACCGCCTCTTCTATCTTATCATCAGGGCTGGTCAGTGAAAATCGGACAAACCCTTCACCATATTCACCAAAGCTAATCCCAGGGGTTACCACAACACCTGTATCTTTTAAAAGCCTTTCTGAAAAATCAAAAGATGAGCCTTTAATGGGAAGGAAAAGATAGAATGTTGCCTTTGGCATATCTACCTTAAATCCACAAGAGGAAAGGCCTGAGGCCAAAATATCCAGCCTTCTTTTATAAACTTTCCTCATTTCCTCAACAAAGCCTTCATCTTTTAAGGCAGAAATTCCAGCATGTTGCACTGCTCCAAAAATTCCAGAATCAAGGTTTGTCTTAAGGGAAAGGAGGGATTGGATAATATCCCTATTGCCTACACAAAAACCAAGCCTCCATCCCGCCATATTGTATGTCTTTGAGAATGAATGGAATTCTATACCAACATCTATTCCTCCCTCTATCTGCAAAAGACTTGGGGGTTTTTCATCAAAATAGACCTCTGAATAGGCAAGGTCAAATAAAATAATAATGTTGTTTTTTCTGGCAAAGGATACAAGGTTTTTTAAAAAATCCAGAGAGCAAACCGCAGCGGTTGGATTATTTGGGTAATTAAGAAAAAATGCCTTGCACCCTTTTGGGTCAATGTTATCCAAATCGGGTAAAAATCCATTTTGGGAAAGGAGGGGAACAATCTTTGGAATACCGCCGGCAAGGATTGTCGCTGATTTATAAACAGGGTAACCTGGATCTGGAACAAGGACATAGTCAGAGGGATTGATTATGGAAAATAAAATATGGGAAATTCCATCCTTTGAACCAAGTAAAGGCAATATTTCATTATGGGGAGAAAGGCTTACATTAAATCTTTTTTTATACCAGAGAGCGATCTCTTTTCTTAAGGAAAGATAGCCATTGTATGGAGGGTATTGATGGGTAATTGGGTCATCTATTGCATTTTTTAAGGAAGAGATTATATATTCTGGGGTTGGTAAGTCAGGGTCTCCTATACCCAGGTCAATAATATCTCTCTTTACCCCTTTCTTTAGCCTTGTAATTCTGGCAAATGGATACTCCGGAAGGCTTTTTAGTCTATCTGATCTTCTATTCATTTTTTACCATAGTTTACCTCTTGATTATCCGAAGTTTTGCACCCGAACACTATAATTTCCTACTTAAATATACAAATCCAACCACTTTTTGTCAAGAAAGGTATGTGTTTAGCACCTTAATATGTGTTTAAGCTTCCTCATTAAAGAGGGAGAAACGCTTTGTTTCATTGTAAATTTTAAATTGCAAATTTTAAATTGTAAATTTAAAGAGGTAAAAATAATATCATAAAAAATTCATCACTCTCTCAATTTGCAATTTACAATTTGCAATTGTTTAGCTTTAGCTAAACACGTACCAAAATTCTAATTCTTGCAAAAAATTAAATTTGTTTGTATCCTTTTAGAATGGCTACTACATTGATAAAGGCAGAAGAGGAGCATATCTTAAGGGTCCTTCCTATACTCTTAAGAAGGGATGACCATTTCAGAAAAGAGGTCTCTATTGTCTTAAGTGAAGCATTTGCTACAAAAGGTGAGATAAACCAGGTGCTTTCCGAGATAAAGCTCTTAAGGGAGGCCTCAGATAAGAAGTTTGAACAAGTAGATAGAAGGCTTGAACAAGTAGATAGAAGGTTTGAACAAGTTCAGGAAGAGATAAAGCTCTTAAGGGAGGCCTCAGATAAGAAGTTTGAGGAAATAAATAAAAGATTTGAGGAGCATAGAGAGGAAACAAATAGAAGATTTGATGCAATGGATAGAAAACTTGAAGATCAGAGCGATTGGGTAGGTGTAGTGGTGGGAGGCCTTCAAGGGAGGGCAGGTAGGAATTTGGAGGATACAATTGCAGGAACATTAAGATGTGTCCTGAAAACACCGGAGCTAAAGCCAGAGTATCTTATGATGAGAAAGAAGATAACAGATGAAGAGGGGATTATGGGAAAAAAGGGAAAAAGCTATGAAATAGACCTCTATGTCCATAATTCTTATGCTTTGGTTTTTGAGATAAAATCCTATGCTGAAACTGATGATGTAGAAAGATTTAATGACAAGGCAGAGATAGCAAAAAAGCAATTTAACATCCCTCAAGCAAAAAAGGTATTTGTTACCTTACAAAAAGGAAGGGATATGGCTGAAGTTTGCAAGACTTTTGGAATTGAGTTGGTTTAAAAAAAGATAATAAATGGGAAGTAAAGCAATGAATAAAAGATTACAATTAGCCGAGGGGTTTTTGAAAGAGGGAAGGCTTGAGCTTGAAAGGTATGAGGCAACAAGGAAAGAAACTGCTCTCAAAATTATAGACAATATTTTATCAAATGGAGGATAAAGTGTGACTGGGGATGAACAAGTTTTTTGAATAAATTTTATAATTGTTGACAACAATTTTTAAGAGTCAAAAATGGATAACCTTAAAGCAAAACAATATGTAGATCAGGCAGATAAATACATCGGACAAGGTGATAAAGAGATTAAGAATGGCGACTTGCGTCAGGCTGGAGAGAAATATTGGGGTGCAGCCACCCAAATCCTGAAGGCTTATTGTGAAATGAAGGGCTGGCCGCATGATGGCCATGCCAAGCTGTTTCAAGATGTAGGAGAGATATCTAAAGAACTGGGTGACCAAAAGATAAGGGAACAGTTCGGTTTGGCAGGTATGTTACATATAAATTTTTACGAAGGCTGGCTTACCAAGGATGATGTCTAAAAGAGGGGAAACACCCCGTCGCTTCGCGACCGTAAGGTCTGACGGGGTGTTAAAGGGGTGGCAGGCGAAGCCTGAGGGGGTAGTCTTACCATACCATTCCAATTTAAAAGAAAAAGCTAAACAATTACGATACAAAAAAATTGCTTGCAAAAAATTTATCCTAAAGATTAAAACAATAAAATAAAGATGATAACCTATGCATTACCAAGAGAAGCCTTTGAATTATTAGAAGAGGCATTGGGTGAAAGAAAGAAGGCAGAGACCTTTGCTAAGGCTTTTGAGGCAGCAATCTCTGCCATTGATGAAAAGGCAAAAGAAGTAATCGTTGAGAGAAAGGGCCAGATAAAGGTTGAGTTAAAGGATGAGTTAAGAAAGGAGCTTGTAACCAGAGAGGTATTTGAGGAGAGATTTAATGTG
>JBFLYE010000210.1 GCA_040756715.1 bacterium | reverse complement strand
ATAAAAGGTTTGAAGGAATAGATAAGCTGTTCCATTGGCTTTATATTTTACTTTCAAGCATCATTGGCCTTATTGGTGTAATGGTTGGCTCTGTTCTATGGCTTGCAAAACAAGAAAGGCCTATGAGTATGAAACATTATAAGGGGATAACAAAAAGGGAAGAATACCTTGAGGAAGAAATTTTTAAGTTAAAAGAAGCAATTGAGGGATTAAAGCCTGTTGTGGCATAAATGGAGTTCTCTTGTCATAAGGTGAGTAGATATGTGTATTTTCTTAAAATTCCCCTTTGGGTTTAGAAATAATGCTTGACAAATTAGAAAAGGATTTGTTATTCTTTTATTATGAAGGAAGATTTGATCTTAAAGACAAGGGTAAGGGTGGCAAATCCGATTGATATCTCAAGGTATGAAGAAATTGATGTAGTAATTGATACAGGGGCAGCATTTTCTGTAATTAAAAAGGATAGACTAAAGAGAATAGGTATATCTATAATTGGAAAAAAGCGTTTAAAGCTTGCCAATGGTAAAGTTATGGAAAGGGATTATGGGATTGCTTGTTTTGCCCTAAATGGTAAAGGCGTGGGTGGTTCGGATGTAATTTTTGGCGAAGAAGAAGATGTTGAGCTTTTAGGATTGCTTACCATAGAGGGGATGGCTTTAAGCGTTGATACAACCACAGGTGAATTAAAGCCAATAGAATTATTTTTAGTTTAAGGGGGTGATAAATATGGATTGTTATTGTGACGAAAAAGAAGATAAGGGCGGAAAGTAATTAAAAAAACCGAGTAAGCAAAGGAAATCTCTGTGAGATTCAGAGTGCTGTCTGGCAACGGTAATTTTTTAAAAAAGAGCCCGGTCGATTGCTTATTTTGGTAAGTACCTTCCAAGAAAGGGAAAAAAGAAGACAAATACCCAATCTTTGAAGGTTGGGTTTTTTGTTTTAAAAGGAGGAAAAAATGAAAAAAATTTTATTAGGATTCCTAGTGATAGGATGTAGCATTTTTGGCTCTGAGGGAACAATAACTGTGGTAGGGGAAGAGATTGTGGTCACGGCCAGTAGAAGTGAGGAGAAGGTGAAAGAGATTCCAACTTCGGTTACCGTGATCACCAGAGAGGAGATTGAGAGATCAGGAGCAGAGAGAGTGATTGAGGCCTTACGAGGTATGCCTGGCCTTGATATTGTGGAGACTGGTGTTTTAGGGGGAATTGCGAGTTGCTTCTTGAGGGGAGCAAAGTCAGAGCACACCCTGGTGATGATTGATGGTGTGGAGGTCAATGATCCCATCTCAGCTGGTCGAGGGTTTAATTTTGCCCATCTTCCATTAGCAGGTGTTGAACGAATTGAGATAGTCCGTGGTCCACAGGGAATCCTCTATGGCTCTGACGCAATAGGTGGGGTGATAAATATCATCACTAAAAAAGGGGAGAAACCAAGCTTCTCTTCATCAGCCAAAGGAGGCCAATACAATACTTATCAGGAGAGGGCAGAAATAGGTGGAAGAGCAGGTCTCCTTGATTATGCCTTCTCAGTCAGCAGACAGGATTCTGGCGGTATCTCTAAGGCAGCAGAAGGCACAGAGACAGATGGCTATCATGCCACCACTATCTTGGGCAATCTCGGGTTTTCTCCTTCTCAACAGGTTAGAGCTGGTATTTCAGCCTATTATAACAAGGCAGACTTTGATATTGACGATGGTGCCTCAGATGATGATCCCAACTATACAAGCAAGAGCGAGAGCTTAGCCATCAAAGGAGGATTGGAGGCAACCCCAACTTTATGGCTAAAAGAGAAAGTAGACTTATCGCTCCACAAGGTAAGAAGGGAATATGAAGATGGAACGGATACCATAGAGCCTCTTAATTCCTCTAGTTCCTGGTGTGAGGGAAAGAATACTAAGGTTACCTGGCAGCAAAACCTATCTAGGGAGATAGAGCCGCTTGATATTGGCCTTGTCTCTGGAATTGAGTATGAAAAGGAGGAGGGAAAGTCCTACTACCATTCAGAGAGTGAGTGGGGGCCATGGACAGATGAGTTCAAGAAGAAGAAGGAAACCAATACGGGATACTATCTTCAGGGAGAGCTAAAGGGAGAAAATCTTGCCTTTTGGGCAGGTCTCAGGCTCGATGACCACTCAAGGTTTGGCCAGAAGACAACCTATAAGGTCTCTTCCCTCTGGGTAACTGAAAAGACCAAAATCAGAGCAAATTATGCTACTGGATTCAAGGCCCCATCGCTTTATCAGTTGCACTCAAGCTATGGAGATCCAAACCTTAAGCCAGATGAGTCAATAGGCTATGAGATTGGTATCGAACAGGAGATTGGAGAAAGGATGCTGCTTGGTCTTACCTGCTTCCAGAATGAATTCAAGAATATGATAGATTTTGATCACAGCAGTTGGAAATATAAAAATATCGGTCAGGCAGAAACAGGTGGTGTTGAAATCCTTTTTCATATCAGGCCAACCAGTGATTTGAAAGTCAAGGTAAACTACACTTATACCCAGACAGAGGACAAAGATACGGGTAAGGAGCTTCTCAGGAGACCAAAACAGAAGGCGGCGTTCACCCTTGGCTATTCTCTTAAAAATACCCACATCAATCTTGATTGTATCTATGTAGGCGAGAGGAAAGATATTGGCTACACTATACTCTCTCCTTATACACTGGTAAACCTGAATACATCTTATAATCTGACAGACTGGCTTTCTCTATTCTTGGGGGTAGAAAATATCTTTGGCACAGAGTATGAAGAAGTAAAAGGCTATAGCACCTTTGGTCGCTTCTTCTATGCTGGGACCAAGATAGATTTTCCTAAGAGCAAAAAAGCAAAAGTTAAGCTTGAAAGACCCAAGCAAACAGAGTCTGAGAAACCCAAGCAAACAGTCGTTGTCAAAGAAGAGAGAGCAGGGATCTGGAAAGAACCAGGCACCTACCAGCTTATTACCACAGTCAATAAAGGGAGAGAGCTTGAAGTATTGGAGAGATCTGAAGAGTATTATAAGGTCAGGCTTTCAGATGGAAGGGTTGGCTGGATCTATTCTTTCTTTGTCCAATGATCATCTTTATCACTGGCGGTGCACGGAGTGGAAAGAGTCAGTATGCGATCTGGCTGGCTAAAGAGAGAGGTGACCAGGTCACCTTTGTTGCTACCTGCATCTCTACTGATAGTGAGATGAGGGAACGAATAGAGGAACACAAAAAGATGCGGCCAAAAGAGTGGTCTACAGTTGAAGAGAGCCTGAATCTGTCAAGGGTTATTGCCAAGATCACTACTTCGGTAATTATTATCGACTGTCTCACCTTATGGATCGCCAATCTAATGGAGGCCAAAATGGATGTAGTAGAGGCAAGCAAGGATCTGTTTTCTGCCCTAAAGAAGGTTAAGAAAACAGCAATTGTTGTCTCCAATGAGGTTGGATCTGGTATTGTTCCAGATAACAGATTGGCCAGGGAGTTTCGAGATATGGCTGGAGTGGTGAATCACCAGATGGCCCAGATAGCAGACGAGGTCTATCTTATGGTAGCAGGGATACCTGTTAAAATAAAAGGAGGTGAGAGATGTTAGAAGAGATATTGAAGAAGATTGAGCCAGTTAATCTTGGGTTGATGGAAGAGGCGCAAAAGAGGCAAGATACCCTGACCAAACCCCAAGGGAGCCTGGGAAGATTGGAGGAAATAGCCAATAGGGTGGTAGGAATTACAGGCAATAGAGAGCCAGACTTAAAAAGAAAGGTAATCTTCACTATGGCCGGAGACCACGGAGTAGGAGAGGAGGGGGTTTCTGCTTATCCTGCTGAGGTCACCCCTCAGATGGTCTATAATTTCCTGGCAGGTGGTGCGGGAATAAATGTCCTGGCCAGGCATGTGGGAGCTGAGGTGGTAGTTGTGGATATGGGAGTAGCAGAAGAGCTAAAAACTCAAAACTCAAAACTAAAAAATAAGAAGATTGGGCATGGGACTAACAATATTGCTAAAGGGCCTGCGATGAGCAGAGAGGAAGCTATAAGGGCGATTGAGGCAGGGATTGAAGTATTTGAAGAAGAAAGGATTGATATTGTAGGAACTGGCGATATGGGGATTGCCAATACCACCCCTTCTTCTGCCATTGTGGCTGTGATGACCGGTCAATCACCAGAAAAGGTCACAGGTAGAGGAACAGGCATAGATGATAATACCCTTGCCCATAAGATCA
Organism: bacterium; assembly: GCA_040756715.1. Classification (NCBI taxonomy): domain Bacteria; species bacterium. The sequence continues at coordinate 5,806 of JBFLYE010000210.1, read as the reverse complement.
AGGTGATTGAAAGAGCATTGGAGATCAATCAGCCTGATCCCAAAGATCCGATAGATGTCCTCTCTAAGGTAGGTGGCTTTGAGATTGGAGGCTTAGCCGGTGTGATCTTAGCAGGATCTGCCCATCAGATACCCGTGGTTTTAGATGGCTTCATCTCAGGAGCAGCTGCTTTGATTGCTGTTGGCTTAGAGCCAAAGGCAAAAGATTATCTATTTGCTGCCCACTGTTCAGTAGAGATAGGGCACAAGATTGTCTTAGATAATTTAGGCCTAATCCCCCTTTTAGATCTGAATCTTAGGTTAGGAGAAGGAACAGGAGCAGCTTTAGGGATATCCTTGATTGAGGCAGCCTGCAAGATCCTAACCCAGATGGCCACCTTTGCTTCAGCGGGTGTCTCTAAGAAAAAATGAGGCAATTCCTCACAACCATAGGGCTTCTAACCATCATCCCTGTTAAGACCTATCAAACAGAGGATCTAGCCAGATCAATGGTCTTCTTCCCTTTGGTTGGTTTATTAATCGGTGGATTCTTGGTGGGAGTGAGATTCTTCAGCCTTCAACTTTTTCCTCCTGACCTTGTCTCTGTTTTGGTGATAGCAGCCTGGGTAGCCATCACTGGCTGCCTACATTTAGATGGCTTCTGCGATACCATAGATGGCTTAGCAGGAGGGAGAAGCAAAGAGGAAATCTTTAGGATAATAGAGGAGTCTGCTGTAGGCTGCAAAGGAGTGGTGGCAGTGGTCTGTCTGCTTTTGATAAAGACCTTTGCTCTTTCAGCAAATACAAGTTCTGGCCTGCTCATTGCCCCAACTATGGGGCGATGGGCTATGGTGGCAGGAGCAGCAACATCTTCCTATCCCAAGTCTTCTGGCTTGGGAAGACTATTTGTTGGCCAAGTAAAAAGAAGGGAATTCCTTTGGGCAACCCTGATAATGATGGGAATAGGGTTTTCCTTATTTGGCCTGAGTTTCTTCTACCTCTTGGCAACAACATCAGGGATAACCTGGTTATTCAGCCTCTATCTCAAAAAGAGAGTAGGTGGTTTTACAGGAGATACCTTGGGTGCCCTATCTGAGGTGATTGAGGTTGCAACACTTTTATCTATTGTTCCTTTATCTAAAAGATGAAAGATACCTCCATTTTGGCTGGTTTTCTGCCAAGTTAGATGATTTAGCAAACCTTATCCCAGCTAAGATTGCAGGATTTCTGATATCGGTTGTTAAGCAATTTCAGGGGTCTTTCTGATAGATATATCAGGGTGGCTGTGCGTTCGCACCAGGAGAATCAAAAACTTCTTGCTGCCTTGGCTGAGGTGTTATGAAAGTAGCTTCTGAGCTTAAGAGGAGGTTAATGAAAGCTGTCCTGAGGAATAGGGCTTCTGGCCTCCTCCTTTCTGGTGGCCTGGACTCAGCTATCTTAGCCAGTATTTCCCCTAATCTTAAGGCAATCACAGTAAGACTTGCAGATTATGGAGAAGATAAAAGATATGCTGCCTCTGTGGTGAGGCTTCTCAATATAGAAGCCCATCAGAAATCTGTAGATATTGATGAAGCCATAGAGGCTATCCCTGAAGTAATAAAGGTATTGGCCACTCAGGTTTATGAACAAAGCCCATTTTTATTATTACAAGATATACCAGGAGGTAATTGGAGATATTCCTCAACCTAGAGAAGGAGAGAAGGGATGTCCTAATTGTGGGGCAGGGATAAATCTCAATGCCCTCCACTGCAAGGTCTGTGGGTATGTGATAAAATGAGGGCATTCGTCTCCTGGAGTGGTGGAAAGGAAAGCACGCTTTCCTGTTATAGGGCAAGGCAAAATTCAGGTATTGAGGTTGCCTATCTTTTGAATATGGTATCAGAGGATGGTGGGTTCTCCCGTTCTCACGGCATACCTTCTGATCTGCTAAAAGCTCAAGCAGAAGCAATAGGGATTCCTATCCTTCAAAGGAAGACCCTATGGGAGACCTATGAAGAGGAGTTCAAGATGGCCCTTCTGGATCTCAAAGGATATGGCATTACCGCAGGTATCTTTGGAGATATTGATATAGCAGGACACAGGGATTGGGTAGAAAGGGTTTGTAAAGAAGGGGGCATAAAGCCAATCCTGCCATTATGGAAGAAGGAAAGGGAGGAATTGATGCTTGAGTTCATTAGAGTTGGGTTTAAAGCAATTATTGTTGCCTGTAATTCCAATTTTCTAGGGAAGGAATGGTTAGGGAGAGAGATTGACCAAGGGCTTATCAATGACCTAAAAGCTTTACCGATTGACCTCTGTGGAGAAAATGGAGAATTCCATAGTTTTGTCTATGATGGACCTATTTTTAAAAACCCTATTGAGTTTATTAAGGGAAAGAAGGCATTGGAGGATAAACGCCTTCTTTTGGAGCTAAAATTAAAATGAAAAAGGTATTAGGGGCATTTTAATTGCCCGGTAGTATTTTTGGAGAAAAGGGGATGATAAACGGTTCTAAAACTAAAGAGCAAAAAATGGTGGACAGGTCATAAAGGGATTTTGTATTATTTTAGATTATGAAAAAGTGTTTAATTTTTCTTCTCTTTTCCCTTCCTCTATTTTCCGAGCTTTCAAAGAATGATATTGACAAGATAAGAAAGATTGTAAGGGAGGAGGTGCAAAGGGAGGTAGGTGCATTAAGGAAGGAGATGAATCTTAAATTTGAAGCACAAGATCAAAGGTTTGAAGCAATAGATAAAAGGTTTGAAGGAATAGATAAGCTGTTCCATTGGCTTTATATTTTACTTTCAAGCATCATTGGCCTTATTGGTATAATGGTTGGCTCTGTTCTATGGCTTGCAAAACAAGAAAGGCCTATGAGTATGAAACATTATAAGGAGATAACAAAAAGGGAAGAATACCTTGAGAAAGAAATTTTTGACTTAAAAGAAGCAATTGAGGGATTAAAGCCTGTTGTGACATAAATTTGTATTAGGAGGTGATGAATATGGGTTGTTGTGATGAACCACCATAAATAATAAAGAGATAAACCTGATAAGCAAAGGAAATCTCTGTGAGATTCAGAGTGCTGTCTGGCAACGGTAATTTTTTAAAAAAAGAGCCCGGTCGATTGCTTATTTTGGTAAGTACCTTCCAAGAAAGGGAAAAAAGACAAATACCCAATCTTTGAAGGTTGGGTTTTTTGTTGTAAAAGGAGGAAAAAATGAAAAAAATTTTATTAGGATTCCTAGTGATAGGATGTAGCATTTGCTTTGGGCAGCCAAAGAGGATAATTTCCTTAGGCCCATATCTAACCGAAAGCCTTTATCTCTTAAAGGCTGAGGATTGCCTTATCGCCTGCACTACATATTGCAAGGCAAAAAATAAAGAGAGGATTGGAAACGTAGTAGGTATTGATGTGGAAAAGATTGTAGGGCTTAAGCCAGATTTGGTATTGGCTACACCATTAACCAAAAAGGATTCTCTTGAAAAGCTTAAAAGCCTGGGAATAAATGTTGTTTTGCTTCCCTATCCAAAGAATTTCTTAAGCCTTTGTGAGCAATTTATGGAATTGGGTAGGCTTTTAGGAAAAGAGAAGGAGGCAGAAAGGGTTGTAAAGGTTTCAAAGAAGAGGGTAGGGGAGGTTAAGAAGAAAACAAAAGGGAGGGTAAAACCCCGTGTGATTGTTCAAATTGGAGCAGAGCCATTGTGGGTTTCTGGAAAAGATACAATGATTAATGACTTTATTGAATTAGGAGGTGGGATAAACATTGGTCCAGATGAAAGTTCTCCCTATAGCAAGGAGGAGATTATTAAGGATAATCCCGATGTCATTATTATTATGGAGATGGGAATCCTTGGAAAAGAAGAAAAGAGAAATTGGGAAAAATTGGGAAAGAAAAGAATATATATTGTTAATGCCCATTCGCTGGGAAGTCCAACTCCGGCAAGCTTTCCAAAGACCTTAAAAAAAATAGCAAAGCTTTTACATCCAGAAATTGATTAAGAAATTCCTTGTATTGATATTTATAGGAGGAATAGCAATTCTTTTTATAAGCCTTCTCTCCCTATGCATTGGTTCATATCCAATCTCTTTAAAACGCATTATTCAGGTAATCCTTGAAGGCAAGAAAACAACCGAGCATACTATCCTCTTTGACCTAAGGCTTCCCAGGATTATCTTAGGCTTTGCCTGTGGCTCATCCCTCGCCTTATCAGGGGCAATCCTTCAGGGGCTATTTCGCAATCCCCTGGTTGAGCCATATACATTAGGCATATCAGGTGGTGCTTGCTTGGCAACTACCTTAAGCATTCTCTTTGGCTTGTGCCTCCCCCTTTCCTTAGGCGGATTTCTTGGTGCATCCCTTGTTATTTTTATCCTTTATTTTTTATCGGCAAGAAATAGGATAATCAGCCTTCCCTTCCTTTTGCTGCTTGGTGTAATGATAAGCTTTATTTCAGGAGGCTTGATTATGCTGATTATGGCATTAGCAAGGCAGGAAGACCTCCATGGCATTATCTTTTGGATAATGGGCTCATTAGAGGAGCCAAATTTAGGGCTTATAAAAACAATGCTTTTTTTCTCTATTTTAGGTCTTTTTCTCTCTTTGCCATTTTCTCTATCCCTTAATGCCTTTTTGCTTGGCGAGGAAGCCGCATTGCATCTAGGGATAGATTGTGAGAAAACAAAAAAAGCCCTTTTTTTTATCTCATCCTTCCTGGTAGGCTCTTGTGTCTCTCTTTCTGGAATCATTGGGTTTGTTGGCCTGGTTATCCCTCATCTAGCCCGTGTTTTTATAGGATGGGATTATAGATTTCTCCTTCCTGCCTCCTGGCTTTTAGGTGGAGGGTTTCTCATCCTTTGTGATACCATAGCCAGGACAATAATTTTACCCTACCAGCTTCCCGTTGGTGTAATTACAGGCATCATTGGAGGTTTGGTATTTAGCTATTTTTTAATAAGAAAGAAATGGTAAAGGTAGAAGGTATTTTTTGTGGCTATGATGGATTTTCCCTTAAAGATATAAGCTTTGAGGTAAAAAAGGAGGAAATATTTGGCATAATTGGGCCAAATGGAAGTGGAAAAACAACCCTCTTAAGGGCAATAAGCAAGGCAATTCCTATAAAGAAGGGCAGGGTATTATTCAATGGAATGGAGATTAAAAAAATAGGGTTTAAAGAATTTGCAAGGCTAGTCGGGGTGGTTTCCCAGGTTGAAGAGATTGCCTTTGATATGAGGGTAGATGAGCTTGTTCTCCTAGGAAGGATTCCCCACCAAAGATTTCTCTTTACAACAAAGAATGATATAGAGAAGGTAAGAGAGGCAATGGAGATAACCGGGATAATAAGTTTTAAAAAGAAATACTTAAGTAAAATAAGTGGAGGAGAGCGTCAACTTGCCTTTATAAGCCGTGCTTTATGCCAGGAACCAAAGCTCCTTCTCTTGGATGAACCAACCACTCACCTTGACATAACACATCAGGTAGAGATATTAGAGCTTATAAGAAGATTAAACAAAGAGCTTTCCCTTACAGTGCTCATTGTCTTACACGACCTTAATTTGGCATCTGAATATTGCGACAGGCTCCTTTTGCTTAAAGATGGAGAGACCTATAAGATTGGAGACCCTAATGATGTAATAACCCAAAAAAACATAGAGGATGTCTATAAAACAATAGTTGTAGTAAGAGAAAATCCCATAACCCACAAGCCTTATGTATTCCTGGTGCCAAAGTAAAAGATGGTGTATCTATAGTTACATAACGCTTTACAAAATGTATGTGTTTAGATAATCTTAAGGAAAACTTTATAAAATTATGAATTTTGAATGTTGAATTTTGAATTAAAAGGGG
>JBFLYE010000209.1 GCA_040756715.1 bacterium | reverse complement strand
TCAAATATCCTTTGAAAAACCCCCTTTTTAAGCTCATTTTCTGACTTCTTAAGCAAAATATCAAATTCAGTCCCTATATTTTCAACCATAGAGAGGTATTCCCTTTTTACAACCACAGAGGTAGGCTCTTTTTCAAGGGCACCTCCTATAATTTCATCTAATGGTATAAAGTTTTTGTAGGGAATAGAATTTTCTGGAATAAAATCAGGGTCTCTATCGGAAAGCTCGCAAACCCTGTGCATTACGCCAATGGTCAATTTTTTTCTGCATTTTGGGCATTTTAAATTTAGCCTCTTTGTCTCATCGGGAGAAAAGGAAATTTGGCAATTCCTATGTCCATCATAGTGATATTTTCCCTCCTCTGGGAAAAATTCCAGAGTCTTTAAAAATTTGCTCTTATCCTTATTTTTCAGAACAGAAATAATGGCGTTATAGTTTATCTCACAATTAAACACATTTGCCTCCCTTCCAATCTTTGCTGGAGAATGGGCATCAGAGTTTGAAATGAGGGTATATTTGTCAAGCATAGATAGCCTCCAATTCATTTTTGGATCCGATGAAAGCCCTGTTTCCAGACAATATATATTAGGGGATTCCTCCTTAAAGCATTCGCTTATTGAGTTAAACCCCGAATTTGCTCCAAATACAGAGAAATGTGGTGTCCAGATATGGGCTGGGACAATGAATATGCGGCTATCTATATCCAGAAGCATTTTTACTAAATCAGGAGAGGAAAGGGAAAGGGTGGGTCTTCCATCAGCAAAGAGGCTTCCATATCTTTGTAATTTTTTATTTATCCTATCGCATATCTCAAGACTTGGAGAAAAAATGATAATGTGAACCTTGACAAGCTTTTCTTTATCCTTATAGATATTGGATACCTCAGAGGTCAGGATGAATTTTACGCCATTGTGTTCAAAAAGATTGCCTTCAATTTCTTTTAAATGTGCCTTAAGGTTAGAAAGCCAGACCGGATGGGTAAAATCAGAAGAGCCTAAAAGGGAAATACCCTTTAGCTTGGCAAACCTTGCCATTTCTGGAATATCCATATCAGCGCTGGTTGCCCTGCTATATTTTGAATGAAGATGAAAATCTGCAATGAATTCCATTTGCTAATTTAAATTTTAACAAAAATTTCTTGCCAAAGCAATTTAAATGATGGTAAAATTTTATTTCTATGGATAAAGAGCAAAAAGTAGATTACGAAAAAAACAAGGGCTATTCACCCGAAGAGGGAATTTCAATCTTGCAGAAAATGGCAAAATGCAAGTTTGATGAAAGCGTGGAGGTTCATATAAGACTTGGTGTGAATCCTAAACACGCAGAGGAGCAGGTTAGGGGAACCATTGTTTTGCCAAATGGAACGGGAAAGAAGAAAAGGATTGCTGTGTTTGCAAAGGGAGAAAAACAAGATGAGGCATCTAAAAGCGGAGCTGATATTGTTGGCGATGAAGACCTTATTGAGAAAATAAGAAAGGGATTTCTCGATTTTGATGTTTGTATTTCAACGCCTGATATGATGAAATCGGTTGGAGGCTTGGGAAAGATTTTAGGTCCCCGTGGTCTTATGCCAAATCCAAAATCAGGAACAGTAACATTTGAGGTAGGAAAGGCAATTCAAGAGATTAAGAAGGGTAGAATTGAATACCGGTGTGATGAATATGGGATTGTCCATTCCTCAATTGGAAAGGTCTCTTTTGAAAAGGAGAAGCTATTGCAAAACCTTTTTACATTTATGGAAAGCATTGTAAAGGCAAAGCCAGCCGCAGCTAAGGGTCAATATATTAAAAGCATAAGCTTATCATCAACTATGGGGCCAGGCATAAAGATAGATACAAAGCTTATGAAAAAAGCATTGGGAGAGTAAATAAAAATTGCAAATTGTAAATTTTAAATTGCAAATTTTAAATTGAATATGGAAGCAAAGATGAAAAAAGGGCATATTTTAAAACAAAAGATAATGGATGAGATAAAGGATAGGATAGAAAAGAACAATACCATTATCTTAACAGATATATCTACCCTTTCGGTTGACGAGATAACAAGATT
>JBFLYE010000208.1 GCA_040756715.1 bacterium | reverse complement strand
CAAAGCCCTTTCAATAATCTCTTTGTTTTGTATTTTTTCTTTCCTTAAGGTGGTAAGTATGTCTATACCCATCTGGATGACCTAAAAAATAATGCTGGACAAAACCTTTCAAAAGGATTATACTTTTATAAACTAAAAGCAGATGATTTTTCCGCCATAAAATCTATGGTGGTAAGATAATCTTTACAAACCCTGCTTTTTAAGCTAAAATTAGGTTTATGAAAAAGAAGAAATCAAAGCAGGGGTTTATCCAAGATAAAGAGGAAAATAAAGGGCTTATTAAGATTGTTGCCTTTAGAATATATGAGGCCTTAATAAAAATGGAGTTCTTTCAAAATTGGCCATATATTATTATTTTTATTGCCACATCCCTCTTATTCTACCTTGGCTATATCCACAGATGGATTGCCGACGATGGCTTTATAAGCCTTCGTGTAGTTAAGCATATCCTTTTAGGTTATGGACCCCTTTATAATATTGATGAAAGGGTTGAGGTTTATAGTCATCCGCTATGGATATTTATTCTCTCTTTATTTTCCTTTATTACCGGTTCTATTGAAAAAACAGCGGTATGGCTTGGGTTTCTCTTTTCATCCTTTGGACTTTTCTTTGGTGGATTGGGAGGATTAAGAATATTAGAGGATGAACAAAGAAGACTTCTCAAATCAAAGAATATTTCTAAACACCCATATCTTCCCCTTGGTGTCCTTGTAATCTCAGTCCTTCCTCCCTACTGGGATTTCTCAACCTCTGGATTAGAGACATCCCTTTCTTTTTTCTGGTCAGGTAGCTTATTCTATCTCTCAAGCCTTTATGATAAACCAAAAATTCTCTCTATTATCCCAATATGGATAAGCCTTGGTCCTCTTATAAGACCTGATTTTGGAATAATCTGGCTTGAGTCTTTGCTTCTTACCATAATCCTTTATAAAAACCTCGGGTCTAAAAAAATTTTAAAGGTAATTTTTCTTTCTTCATTTTTGCCACTTTTACACCAGATATTTAGAATGGGATACTTTGCCTCTTTTTTGCCCAATTCTGCATTTGCCAAGGAGGGGTTTAGGCTTAATATAACACAAGGGGTTACATATCTTTTAGATATCATTATGCCATATGGGCTTTATATCCCTATCCTCTCTTTCTTTTTTAGTCTTTTAAATCTAAAGCATGAAAGAAAAACAAATCTTTTACTCTTATATTCCTTCCTCATCTTTGGTTTATCCCACATTTTATACATTACCTTAATGGGTGGTGATTTTATGCATGGAAGGTTTCTTCTTCCCGGCTTCTTTTTGTTATTTATCTCTGCCGGAGTTGTTCCGATTAGAAAATCGCCTTTTCCCATCCTTGTAATCACTACAATAATCATATGGTCTTTTACTATATGTAGCTTCCGGTTAAAAACACCCTATGAGCCAAAAAAAGGAGGGATTGTCAATGAGAGGAAATATTATATAGCGGGTAGTATCAGCAAAACCCCGGTAGAGGTATCCAATTATCAGTATACGATGTTTTATCAAGCAGGGTTAAATGCAAATAAGGAGGCAATGAAGCTAAAAGAGGATGAAATTCTCTTCTTATACCATGCAAACTTAGGTATTACTGGTTTTGTAGCCGGTCCTAAGGTTCATTATTTTGATTGGATAGGAATTGCCGATCCCATAGCCGCAAGATTTATTTTGGAAAAGAGGGGAAGACCCGGCCATGAAAAGAAATTGTCGGTTGAATGGGTATTGGCTCGGATTAAATACAACCTTCTTCATCCAAAAGGGGCAATTAAAGCTTCTCCTATCTTTATATTACACGATACTAAATATGATCTTAATAAAACTATTATCAATGACCCAAAGGTAACATATGCTAAAGAGGCATTGGAATGTGGATTGAAAGACTATTTAGATGGCATTCAAGAAAGATTAACTTCTGAGAGATTTTTTAAAAATATTATAATTGCCTGGAAATATAGAAATCTGAGGATTCCTTTTGATCCTAAGAAAGCAAAACAAAAGTTTTGTGGAAAATCTTCTTAGTTTCTGAAAAATTTTGAAGCTTAAAATTTTTCTTGCAAAATTTTTATAAATGATGTTATATTTTAAAGTAAGAGAACTTCGAGGAAAACACCCTGTCTGCTGCAGACACCCCTCTAACACCCCGTCCCTTCGGGACACCCCTCTAACACCCCGTGGCTTCGCGACACCCCTCTAGGAGAGGAGAATGGGGGGAAGAAGAGGAACATGGGAAATTCCCCTCTTTCAGAGGGGTGGCAGACCGTAAGGTCTGACGGGGTAGTTCATAAGAAGGTAAAGCAAATGAAAAGAGCAATTTTGGAATGTTTGATGGTTTTGGAGATTTGCTTACCGCAGGTAAGCTTTGGAGTAGATTTGTATGTACCAGGAAGCTATACAACCATCCAATCTGCAATAAATGCCGCAAATGATGGCGATACAATAGAAATTCAAAACTTAAAACTTAAAAATGCAAAATGAAAAATAGCTTTTAAAGAGAGTTAAACACATACGAAAAAATGAAGGCAAAACAAAAGAAAGAGATTACTATTGATAAAAAAGAGATAATCATTGTTTCC
>JBFLYE010000207.1:12725-31562 GCA_040756715.1 bacterium | reverse complement strand
GTTTTATAAAATTTTTTCCCTTTTAATTCAAAATTCAACATTCAAAATTCATAATTTTATAAAGTTTTCCTTAAGATTATCTAAACACATACATTTTGTAAAGCGTTATGGAATTAACTATAATTTAAAATTCAAAATTTAAAATTTATAATTTTTTATTACCTCTTCATATTGACAATTTCTGTCAATATCTGGTCGTCGGTTACAATTATACGAGCATTTGCCTGAAATGCACGCTGGGCAATGATAAGGTCGGTAAATTCCTCAACTAAGTCAACATTTGCCATCTCCAAAGCACCTGACTGGATAGAACCAAATCCACCTTCACCTGGTGTTCCAATCTGTGCCTTTCCTGAGTTTAGGGTTTCGGTAAAGAAGGTAGCTGAGGTTTTAAAGAGCCCTGAGGGATTACTGAAGGTGACTAAAGCTATCTGTCCAAGCTCTTGAACCTGCTCATTGGTATATTTGCCAACAATTATACCCTTTGCATTTATGCTTTTTTCCTGAAGTTTTCCCATTCCATATCCATCTTGAGAGGTCTCGGCATCGGATTTTGATGCCCTTGTATCTATTTGGGCAAATTGATGAAGCTTGGTAAAGTCGGTGGTTATCTCTGAAGGAACTGCTCCCAGAGAGCTAAAGTAGACCCCTTTAAACCTTGTTCCCGCTGGCTGTTCGTCTGAGGGAGACTCAAATACCTTTGAGTTTTCTTTGTCATAATTTCCCTCCTTAAAGGCAACTATTCCATATCCCGCGAATTTGTTGTTGTCTACTGGATTTAAGAGGCTCCAGAGCCACTTATCTTGCGAAAGCCTCTCAAATCTATAGGAAATCTCGATTAGCTTTCCTAGGCTATCATATATTTTAGCAGGAGAAAGATAGAAATATCCCTCATTATATTGAGCGGTAACCGCATCTCCCTCATCCGATGATTTATAACCTATATATGTATTATCTACATTTGTATTTGGGGTAAAGACAAGGGATTCGGCTCCAAAATTGCCATTGGGAATGAATACATCACTCGAGGGAGGATTGACCTGGCGATATTCAACCTCAACAATATTTCCTGATGTATAGGCTTCATCTAAAATTATCCGATCCACCCCACCTGAGCCCCCTCCGTCCTGAAATGTGAACTTTGATGCATCCTGAACTACATTATTTACTCTAAGCACTAAGGTTGTTGAATCAACATCTGGATTTTTAAGGTCAAAGGCATTAAGCCGTGTATAGTCTACCCATATATCCGAGTCGTTTGCAGGAATACCAGCAGATTGCGTTATAGCAATTGCATCCCTTCCACCTGTTCCCTCATTATCTAAAAATGCTACCTGGTCTTTTGGAATCATTATAATCTCATGTCCAGCAGGAGCCGCTGAATCATAATAATAAGCAACCACTGTATCTCTATCCACATCTGAATGAAAAAGGTCAAAAAGAACAGGCTCAGGGGGAGCAGCAGGAAATGTGCCAACCTTTTCCTTTACTACATTGGTTCCCCACTTTCCTGCTCCCACCCTTCCCAATTCTTCATCCTTTACCTCATTTGAAGCAACATTTATCCTGATAAAGTCCCTTCCTGTTCCCGCAGCAGAGGTTGTATCTGCCCATCCATCCTCAGGTATTGGCCTTTCTGTTTCTAAGTCCATCACAGAATTATTATTTCCTCCCTCAATGGTTCCTAAGGAAATATTTACCTCTGAAAAGAAGGGAACCGTTCCTGTTTCGGAAAGGGATATCCTTGCCCCCTCTGTCTTTGAGCTTATTTTAAATTTATCGGTAGATGAATCATATTCTATGGCCACCATTGCATCCGATGAATTTATCTCATCCAGGAGGGATTGAACGGTTGGATAATATGTAAGGTTTATCTCTTTTGAGATATATTTTCCCGAATCTGTCTCAATCGTTATTGTTCCATTTATTGTTCCTGAATCAAATTGATCCCAACCCCCTCCTAAATTTACAATCCCAATTCCATCAATAACCTCCATGCTTGATGTAATCTCGGGAACAGATTCTGTATCCCTAAAGTTGTTGATTACCTTATAATCAGCATCAAGCTGAAGGATGCCTTTTGCTTCAACGGTCTTGTTATAGTTATAATCTGCGGTTACTACCCGATTATAGGCAGGAGAAACTGGAATAGAAACCTCATCTACGCCATCGGTTAAAAGATGGGCTTTGGTTAAAAAGCCATCGCTTGTGTATTGGCTTACCCTCATACTTAACTCTGAATTTACTGTGGTAAATCTATCTGTATTAGGGTCGTATCTTATGGTGAGAGGAAGGGGATCGCCTTGTATAGCAGGGTCATTGGTAACGGAAGAATCATTCCTTAGGGCTGCTGGAACCACGGCATGATTTACATCATCAATAAACTCCTGAACAGATCCATAATCTCCCAGCTTTCTGGAATCCCAGAAGGCAGTATAAGAAGTCCCAGCTTTGGTTATCGTCCATGTAAATGTAATCCACTCATCTGGGAGTGTACTCATATCTGCCTGTTTAAATCCATTGTTAAATCCTGCCTTAATAAATGGCTTAGAAATGTCCAATCTATTCATCACAACCTCTTCCCTACTCCTTGGATTTTCGTTGGGAGCAATCGATGCCTCAGCTGTGCCTTCCTCTCCTGGAAGCTTTGCATGGGCTAAAAATCCCTCTTGATTGCTCTGGGAGAGATATATTGTTCCTGAGTTTTTTATCACAAAGCGATCATCCTTCAGATTGTAAGAGATCTCAAAGGGCTTGGTTCTTCCCGTTGGATCAATCTTACTATTTACCGATTCTGTAACTGTGCTTAAAAAGTCTCTTACGCTTGAGTAGCTTCTTAAACTAGAAGATGTCCAAAACTGGCCTGCCCCAGATCCCCATCTAATGGTTATGGTTGAGTCCAAAGCATCATCTGGCATTACCAAATTAGGTGCAGAATTGAACCCTGCGCTTTCAAATGGCTGATCAATATCAAGGTAATCCCTAGCTACCTCCTCGCTACTTATGGTAGAGAAAAAGGTTATTTGATCATTTCCACCCACCCCTAAGTTATTATTAAATGTATAGCTTGCCTTATCTTGAAGGATATCATCTATCTTTATTTCAAGGGTTGTTGGATCAACCGAGGATGAGTTTAGATTAAAGCCATTTCTCATATAATCTGCGATTATTTTACTTCCCAAAGGTGGTGGACCAGCTTCTATATTTCCCGCTCCATCATCATGGCTAATAAAGATTATCCGGTCAACCCCGTTCCTACTTTTTCCAATATTTACCCCTACATCTCCATTTGTGCCATTATAGGGATAGATTACCTCGGTTTGGCCATTGTCATCAAAGTAGTAGGAATTAAGTGGAGGGCTATATTCGGCTTGTATATATGCGGATCCTTCTCCTGCGGGAAGTTTGTATGGAGAATAAATAACTGGGGTACTGCTTCCAGGAGGAATAACACTAATTTGAAGGGTTGAGGGATCAATATCTGCATTATCAAGTTCAAAGACAAGTGCCCTTGTCTTAACATCATCAGGATCGGCTGCATTATACGCAACTCTTGTATAACCAACCACCTCTCCGGTTACCTGACCAGGCAAAAGGCCATAATCATCAGACCTATAATAATAGGCATTTGTTGAAATAGGCTCATTCGTTGAAGCATCTATTGCCTTCCATCTTAGATAGAAATTATCTGGATTTTTGGGATCTAGGAGATGATCAAAATCAATCCTTAGATCATTAGAGGAATGATATATCCTGGTAGGAATCTTTGCCTCGGTAAAAAAGCCTGTCCTTCCCGAGGCAGGTGTTTCAGAAACAACAATCCTTCCCCCTGCACTTTTTACTGCTTCAATTTCGGGGTCTACCTTAAGGATAAACCTATCCTCCTCTACACTATATTCTATAGAAACCCCTGTGGTTGCTGAATTGTTGTTTATGGTATTTATAAGGTCCCTGGGTTTTGAACCTAGATCAAATGTCTTGGTTGAACCCTCTGGGCCTAGGGTTATTGTTCCCGTGGGTGTATTTTCAAAGTTTGCCTCATCCCAAGATACATCAAGGGAAATCTTTAACCCCTCTTCTGAGACAGGAACAACACTCTTTATATACTTTACAAAATTAAGGGAAATTGGATCAAATATCTTTTTGGCTGATGAGTTAAGCGTCTTTTCAAATGAGATGTTGGTGGTTTGCTTAGGGCTCATAATATCCTCTAAATTTATCTTTAATCCCTCCAATGGCTTACTTGTATCAATCTTTGTCTTGTTATTGGCATCGATCACTAGCTGACCGGTTACAGAATCCCTCTCTGCCGCCCATCCTAATACCCTACGACCATTGGATTGGTTTATAAGGTTTCCCACATTATCAAAGGTAAAATTTCCCGCCCTGGTATAGTTATTGCCATCATCACCGTCAACAATAAAGTATCCCTCTCCATTTATCACAAGGTCTGTTTTAACCTGGGTTTCTTTTACTGTTCCTTGGGTATGGACAACCTGGATAACACTCACCCGCGAGCCCAAACCAACCTGCATGGGATTTGTTCCTCCTGTTTCACCCATGGCAGGCATAGCTCCCTCTAAGCTCTGGTTTAATAGGTCCTGGAATGAAATCCTTGATTTCTTAAAACCAGGCGTATTTACATTCGCCATATTCCCAGCTATTACATCAAACCATAGCTGGTTAATCCTCATCCCGGTAATCCCTGAATAGACTGATCTTAACATCTTTTTTTGCCTCCCTTAAAATTGCAAATTTTAAATTTCATTTAATTTTCTACAGAAACGATATTATTAAATTCTGTCTCTAATATTCCTCCCGAATAAGATAATTTAAGATAAGGTTGATCATTTTTATAATTTATTTCAATTACCCTTCCGGTGATGGTTTGGCTGTCAGATATTTGAACACTTACCTGTTTTCCCAAAACAGAAAGGACATCTGCCTTTGAATTTATATTCATAAAGGAAACAAAGCTCTCGTTGAGGTTCATCATTTGCTCTAAAGTAGAAAATGTTGCCAGTTGGGCAATAAATTCCTTATTGTCCAAAGGCTCAAGTGGATTTTGATTTTTCATTTCAACGGTAAGAAGCTTTAGAAAATCATCCCTTCCCAGCCCCATCTTATGGATTGCCAAACTTCCTGCTGAACTGATGCCAGAAACTGTGTTCATATTACTTTACTTTATATTTATATCGGCATTTTTTTAAAAAAACTTTAGGATTTTTTTATGCTTGAAATTATCTTGATTTTATGGGATAATTTTCTTATGCAAATTACAGGGAAAACAAAGATTGTTGGGGTTATGGGATGGCCTGTTAAACATACATTTTCTCCCATAATGCACAATGCTTGCTTTTCACAGCTTAATATGAATTGGGTATATCTTCCCTTTAATGTAGAACCAGAAAGGCTTAAGGAGGCAATATATGGTCTTTCTGCCTTGGGTATTGTTGGCGTTAATGTAACAATTCCTCATAAGATTGAAGCAATGAGCCATCTTACAGGGATAGATGAAAAGGCAAAAATGATTGGTGCGGTAAATACTATTAAATTCGGAATGCGAAATGCGGAATGCGGAATGCGGGAAAATGGAATCTTTGGCTATAATACAGATGGAGAGGGGTTTATTGCATCAATTAAGGATTTTAGTTTAAAGGGAAAAAATGCCTTGCTTATAGGATGTGGTGGGGCAGGCAGGGCAATTGGTGTATCATTGGCATATGAGGGTATAGCCCGGCTTTGTATCTCTGATGTTTCAAAAGAGAGGGAAGACGGGCTTTATCGCTTACTAAAGGACAATTTTAACTGCTTTGTAAAGAGCTTTGATGGCAAAGTAGAACCCTATGACCTCATTATAAATGCAAGCCCTTTGGGAATGAAGGAAAATGACCCTATTCCCATTGAGCTATCACTTATTCAGAAAGAACAAATTGTCTATGACATTATCTATAATCCACCAAAAACAAGGCTTTTAATTGAAGGAGAAAAGAGGGGGGCAAAGATTATAAATGGCATTGAAATGCTTATCCATCAGGGGGCAAGAGCATTTGAAATATGGACAGGGGTTTATCCACCAATTGATGTAATGAGAAGGGCTGTTTTGGAAAAATTAAGGTAATATAAAGATGGTCTATTTAAATAAGAAAGAGAAGAGAGTGGTAACCTCTTTCGTAAAAGAGATAAGGGAAAGATTGGGGAATAAAATTCTTTCCATTAGGCTTTTTGGTTCAAAAACAAGGGGTGATTTTACTAAAGAATCAGATATAGATATATTTATCCTGGTTAAGAAAAGAAAGGGCATAAGGGATGAAATAAGTGATATAGCAGCAGATTATTTGTTTGAAACCAATAGTCCATTAGCCACTGTCGTCTACAGCCTATCTGAATATAAAAAGAATAAGGGATTGGGTTCGTTCTTTCTTGAGAAAGTAGAAAAAGAAGGGGTGGTCTTGTGAGCCGAATAAATTTAGCCAAATATAGAATTGAGAAAGCAAAAGAAAGATTGGTAGAGGCAGAGGATAGTCTAGCCAAAAATCACTATGGACTCTCAGTCAACAGAACTTACTATGCAATGTTTACAGCAGCCAGGGCTCTTCTTGCCCTAAAAGAGCTTGATTCAAGCAAACATTCAGGGGTAATTGCTCTATTTAACCAGCATATTGTTAAACCAGGATTTTTTTCAAAAGAGATTGGCAAATTATTAGCAAAAGCCAAAGATATCCGCGAAGATGCTGATTATGGAGATTTTGTAAAGATAACCAAAGAAGATGCCCAAACCCAACTTGCTTATGCTAAAGAGTTTATCAAAGAGGCAAAAGGGGTGTTCACTAAGCTATGCTAGATATAAAGTTTATCAGGGAAAATATTGAGACGGTAAGGGAGGCATTAAACAAGAGGGGGTATTCCTTTGATTTCCTTTCTTCCTTTGAAGAAAAGGAAAAAGAGAGAAGGATGCTTATCCAAGAAATTGATAAGGCAAGAGAAAAGAGAAATCTAATTCAAAAGAGGATAAACAGGGGAGAAAAAAACCTGATTGAAGAAACAAAGGCTTTATCTTCTAAAATAAAAGGGCTTGAGGGAAAAATAAGAGAAATAGAAGAGGGGCTGGATAAGCTCTTATATTTTATTCCAAACATTCCCCATTCCTCGGTTCCTATTGGAAAAGGCCCAGATGATAACAAAGAGATAAGAAGATGGGGGAAAATAAGGGAATTCTCCTTTGCTCCAAAGCCACATTGGGAAATGGGAGAAGCTTTGGGAATATTGGATGCAAAAAGGGCAACAAAATTATCTGGCTCAAAGTTTTCCCTTTATATAGGAAAGGGAGCTTTACTGGAAAGGGCTTTGATAAACTTTATGCTAAACCTTCATACAAAAGAAAATGGTTATAACGAGATTTCGCCACCATTCCTGGTTTCTTCAAAAACAATGAGAGGAACAGGACAGCTTCCAAAATTTTCTGATGATCTATTTAAATGCACCAATTGCGATTTATGGCTTATCCCAACTGCTGAGGTTCCCCTTACCAATCTCCATTCTGATGAAATCTTGAAGGAAGATGACCTTCCTCTGCTTTATACCGCCTATACACCCTGTTTTAGAAAAGAGGCGGGAAGCTATGGAAAGGAGACAAGGGGCTTAATAAGGCAGCATCAGTTTGATAAGATTGAGCTTGTTAGAATAAGCAAACCAGAGGATTCATATTCAGAGCTTGAAATTCTATTGTCCGATGCTTGTAAAGTATTGGAAAGATTGGAATTGCCATACAGGGTTGTTAGCTTATGCACAGGAGACCTTGGATTTTCAGCCTCAAAGACATATGATATTGAGGTATGGATGCCTGGAATGGGAAAATATGTAGAAATATCCTCTTGCTCTAATTTTACCGATTTCCAGGCAAGAAGATGCAATATAAAGTATAGAAGTCGGGAGTCGGGAGTCGAAAGTCGGGAGTCAAAGGCTAGATATGTTCATACATTGAATGGTTCAGGTTTGGCGGTAGGAAGAACATTTGCGGCAGTTTTGGAAAATTATCAAACCGAAGATGGAAGGGTAATTATTCCAGAGGTTTTAAGAAAATACATCGGGGAAGAAAAGATATGAAAACTGGTGCTAGAAGGATGCTAGTAGGCTGCTCTGGTGCTCTATCATTATGCTGAAATCATTTGCTTATATAGATGAAAAAATAGCCTCTGATATAAAAAGGGAAGAGATAGGGCTTAATCTTTCCAAGGCTGAGCTTTTATGGATAGATATAGAAGACCCAAATGAGACAGATATTGATATATTAGAGGATGTCTTTAAATTCCATGAGCTATCCATTGAGGATTGTATCTTCCCCCAAAATCAGTCAAAGATTGATGAGTTTGAGGATTATCTCTTTATCGTTGTCCATGCATTGGTGAATTCTGAAATTGAAGGGATAAGCATATTTGTGGGAAAAAACTATGTAGTCTCAGTTCACGAAAGGCCAATCCCTGCTTTATCTGAGCTTATAGGCACAATAAAGAAGAAGGAAGAGCTTCTTAAGAATAATTCCTGCTTCCTTCTCCATTCTATTCTTGATAAAATAGTAGATAGCTTCCTTCTCATTACTGAAAGGATTGATGCTGAAATTGACAGGGCAGAGGAAGAGGCTATGCTTAATCCCTCCCGGAATGCGATAAGCCGTCTCTTTGATATCAAAAAGAAGATTTTGTCGCTTAGAAGAATAATCCTTCCCCAGCAGTCAGTGATCAACACCATTATTAGAAAACCATTTCCCATCATAAAGGAAGAAACTATCCCCTATTTTAAGGATATAGCTGACCATATTATCCAAGTAAATACAACCCTTAACACCTATAGGGATATTCTAACCCATATCCTTGAGGTATGCTCTTCAAACTTAGAATCCCATCTTTCTGAAGTCCTAAAGGTTCTTACTGTAATCGCTACATTGGCTATGCCATTTTTAATGATTACAAGCTACTATGGAATGAATATAGCCCTTCCTGAGTTTAAATGGGGGATAAAGGGAGTAGCATTTGTCTTTGGGATTGCCATAGCCTCTACCCTGGCCGTATTTATCTATTTTAGGAAAAAGCGCCTGCTATGAAGAATATTAAGCTGTAATATGAACAGGGCTATACTAAGTCAACAAAGGAAAAAGGGGGAAAAATCTAATAGAAAAACATAAGGAACTTAAAGAAAGGCAAATACCAGATCGTATAAAAGCAATACTTCTTCTTAAACGATGGTTTTACATATGGTCAAATTGCCAAAATTACAAGACAAGAGCACAATAAGAATTTTTCATTGCAACATATATTGAGGATATTTTATAATAAATAAATGATAAAAGAGAGGATTAAGGAAACAATAGAGAATTTAAATAGATTGAACAATGAGAATTACCTAAGGGCTATCTTAGAAACAATTGATGTAATTGCTAATGCTATTAAAAAAGGAAATAAGCTAATGCTTTGTGGAAACGGTGGAAGTGCGGCAGATGCTCAACATATCGCAGGTGAATTCTTATGCAGATTTTATAAAGATAGAAATCCTATCTCTGCCATTGCCTTAACCACAGATACCTCTGTTTTAACATCCATTTCTAATGATTATTCTTATAATGATGTTTTTAGCCGGCAAGTAAAAGGTTTGGGAAAAGAGGGTGATGTTCTTTTGGGCATATCTACAAGTGGAAATTCAGAAAATGTTTTACAAGCATTTAAAAGGGCAAAAAATCTTAATATTAAAACCATCCTCCTTACCGGTGAAAAGCAAGGAAGGATTGAAGAATTTTCTGATATTGTAATTAAAACCCCATCAAATAACACTCCACGCATCCAGGAGATGCACCTTTTAATTGAACATATCATTTGCGAAATTATTGAGAAGGAAATATGTGGCTAATTTAGGGGAAGTAATAGTATTAGCAGGCGGAAAAGGCACAAGGCTTCAAAGTATTACAAAGGATATCCCAAAACCTATGGTAGATATAAATGGAAAGCCATTTCTTTCCTATTTAATGAATTATCTAAAAATTCAAAATATAAATAGGGTTTTGCTTTCAGTAGGATATAAACATCAAGCCATTATAGACTATTTTGGTTTAGAATACAGAGGATTAGCAATAGAATATGTTGTAGAAGAAGAAGCCCTGGGAACAGGTGGGGCGATTAATGAGGCTTTAAAAAGAACAGAGAAAGATGATATTTTTGTCTTAAATGGCGATACATTTTTTCCTCTTAATTTAGAGGAATTGAGAAATTTTCATTGTAGCGAGCATTCTCTATTGACAATCGCTATAAAGCTAATGTATAATTTTGAAAGATATGGTTCTATAATATTAAAGGGGAATAAAATAATTGGTTTTGAGGAGAAATCTTTTAAGGAGAAAGGTTATATAAATGGTGGAATATACATTATGAAAAGGGCAGTTATGGACTTTTTTCCTCCCGAAAAAGCCTTTTCCTTTGAAAATTTTTTAGAGAAAAATATTGACAAAATTAATCCCTTTGCCTTTATTAGCAATGATTATTTTATTGATATAGGAATTCCTGAAGATTACAAAAAGGCAGGGCAAGAACTAAATGGTTATTTCAAAAACACCCCATAGGATTTCATTTTTTGGAGGGGGGACAGATTATCCCTCCTTTTATCTGGAAAATGGAGGAAAGGTATTAGGGGCAGCGATTGACAAATATTGCTATATTACCGGTAGAAAGCTTCCACCATTTTTTTACCATAAACATAGAATAGTATATTCAAAGATAGAGTTGATAAATAGTATAGATGAGATTCAACACCCTTCAGTAAGGGAGACATTAAAATATTTAGGAATTACAGAGGGAGTGGAGATTCATCATGAGGGAGATATTCCTGCCCTTTCTGGAATGGGCTCAAGCTCATCCTTTACGGTTGGGCTTTTAAAAACCCTATATGCCCTTAATGGAAAGGTTATTTCTAAAGAAGAGCTTTTTAAGCAGGCAATCTATATTGAGCAAAAGCTTATAAAAGAAAATGTAGGTTCTCAAGATCAGGTATGGGCTGCCTGTGGAGGGTTAAATACCATTGAGTTTTTGCAAAATGGAGAGATTATTGTGAATCCTATTATTATGAAAGAAAAGCATTTAAAAAGCTTTGAAAATAAATTTATGCTTTTTTATACAGGGCTTTCTAGACATGCCTCAGAGATAGCAGGAGAGCAGATAAAAAATACACAAAAAAATAAGGAAAACTTATTTAAAATGAAGGAGTTGGTAGATGAGGCTTATAAAATCCTTACCTCAGGCAGGAATGATTTTTCTGATTTTGGCAAGCTTTTAAATGAAACCTGGCAATTAAAAAGAAGGCTATCAAACAAAATTGCCACCAGCGAGATTGACAATATATATGAGGTTGCTCTTAGAAATGGTGCAATAGGGGGTAAATTATTAGGAGCAGGTGGCGGTGGATTTATGTGCTTCTATGTAGAGGAAGAGAATCAAAATAAGGTAAGGGAGGCATTAAAAGGCTATCTATATGTTCCCTTTAAATTTGATTTTACTGGCTCTGAGATTATTGTCTATCAGCCAGATTACCAAAAATAATGGAAAGGGAGGAAAAAATCTATATTGCAGGGCATAAAGGTTTGATTGGGCAAGCAATCCTTCTTAAGCTTAAAAATAAAGGATATACAAATATAGTTACAAAAACCTCCCAAGAACTTGATCTGACCCGTCAATCGGAAGTAGAAAGATTTTTTCAAGAAGAAAGGCCAGAATATGTTTTTTTAGCAGCCGCTCGGGTGGGAGGGATAAATGCAAATATGAGGTTTCCTGCCAAGTTTATCTATGAAAATCTTTTAATCCAGAGCAATATTATCCATTCAGCATATCTCTATAAGGTTAAAAAGCTCTTATTCTTTGGTTGCGCCTGTTGCTATCCTTGTGAATATCAAAAGCCAATAAAAGAGGAGAATCTTCTTTCAGGGTATTTAGAACCTACCAATGAAGCCTTCGCGGTGGCTAAGATTGCTGGAATAAAGATGTGCGAGGCTTATAATCAAGAATACAATACAAATTTTATCTCTGCTATACCAACCAATGCTTATGGTCCAAATGATAACTTTGACCTTGATGATTCCCATGTAATTCCAGCCTTGATAAAAAAGTTTCACAATGCAAAGATAAAGGGTGAAAATAATGTTGTCCTATGGGGAACAGGTAAGCCAATAAGGGAGTTTATCTATGTTGATGATCTTGCAGATGCCTCTATTTTTCTAATGGAAGGTTATAATAAATCAGATATTATCAATATAGGGACACAAGAGGGGGTTTCTATAAAAGAGCTTGCTTATCTTATAAAGGAGATAGTGAACTTTAAGGGTGAAATTATCTTTGATATAGAAAAACCCGATGGTATGGCTTATAAGGTGCTTGATGGAACTAGATTGAGAAATCTCGGATGGCAGGCAAAAATATCATTAAAAGAGGGTCTCTTTAAAACCTACAATTGGTATCTAAAACAATGAAAATTTTAATTACAGGCATAACCGGGTTTGTGGGAAGCCATCTGGCAGAATATATTATTACAAATTTTGCTGAAAATAAAATTTTAGGCTTAGTGCGTTGGCGAGCTCCGGTAGAAAATATAAAACACATTCTTGACAAGATTAAATTATGCTATGGCGACTTATTGGACATCCCTTCTTTGAAAGCCATCTTAAGAGAAGAAAAACCCGAGGTTATCTTTCATCTTGCCGCACAATCATATGTTGATTTTAGTTTTAGCTCACCCATTGCTACCCTACAGGCAAATGTTCTCGGAACCTGCAATTTATTAGAGGCAGTAAAAGAATTAAAATTTAGCTTAAACTACGACCCCATAGTCCATATTTGTTCATCATCGGAATGTTATGGCCAAGTAAAAGAGGATGAGGTTCCCATAAAGGAAGAAAATCCCTTTAGACCAGCTTCTCCTTATGCGGTAAGCAAGGTTGCTGAAGATATGCTTGGTCTTCAATATTGGTTATCTTGGAAGATTAAGACAATAAGAACAAGGCTTTTTACCCACACTGGCCCACGCCGGGGTGAGGTCTTTGCCGAGTCTAGTTTTGCCAAACAAATTGCCTCAATTGAAAAAAATTTAATCCCACCTGTAATTAAGGTAGGAAATTTGGAGAGCATTCGGACATTTTTGGATGTTAAGGATGCCGTGAGAGCGTATTGGATATTGGTAAATAAATGCCCACCTGGAGAGGTTTATAATATAGGAGGAAAGGAGACAATGAGTGTGGGCGAAATGTTAAATAGACTAATTGGGCTTTCTTCCGTGAAGGATATAAAAATAGAAGTTGACCCTGCTCGCTTAAGACCATCTGATGTAACATTGCAAATACCCTGTATTGATAAATTTAAAAATAAAACAGGTTGGCAGCCAGAGATTCCTTTTGAAAAGACCCTTAATGACCTATTAGAGTATTGGAGGGAAGAATTATCTTATGCTCCCTGGAAGGCTCTTACTGTAGCAAAATAATGCGAATTCCCTTTGGAACAATATCAATAACAGAAAAATCCAGGAAAATAATCAATGAAGTCTTGGAAACAAATAGATTGTCTTCTGGGAAGTATGTTAGGGAGTTTGAGAAAAGGTTTGCTGAATTATTGGGAACAAAGGAGGCTATAGCGGTAAGCAGTGGCACTGATGCCGATGCATTGGCATTGGCGGTATTGTATGATTTCGGTGCAAATAGAGGGGATGAGATTATCCTTCCCGCCTTATCCTTTGCCGGCACAGGCAATGCTGTATTACAAGCTGGCTTTACCCCTGTTTTTGTTGATATAGATAGAATTACCCTAAACATAGACACAGAAAGAATTGAAGATGCGATTTCAGAAAAAACAAGGGCGATTATGCCGGTTCATTTAATGGGAAAGCCAGCAGAGATGGATACAATTTATACTATAGCAAAAAAGCACAATCTTTATGTAATTGAGGATGCAGCAGAGGCACATGGAGCAACTTATAAAAATAGAAAGGCAGGGACATTAGGGGATATGGGTGCTTTCAGCTTATATATAGCCCACATCATCACTACCATTGAAGGCGGAATTATTACTACCAATAATCCAGATTTTGCAGAGGTATTAAGGTCTTTAAGGAGCCATGGTAGAGCCTGTAAATGTGAATCTTGTGTCCTTAATATTTCTTCTTCTTATTGTCCAAAAAGGTTTAGTTTTGGAGATAATACTGACATTAGGTTTATCTTTGAAAGAATAGGTTTTTCCTCAAAGATGAATGAGTTAGAGGCAGCCATTGGCATAGGAAATCTTGAGATATATAATGAGATTCTTGAGAAAAGAAGGGGAAATCTTTATTATCTTATGGAGAAATTTAGGAAATTTTCTCCCTATCTTACCTCAATAGAAAAAGAGCCTTATGAGGAGATAGGCCCACATGCATTGCCTATTATTATTCAGGAAAAAGCTAATTTTACAAGAAATGAGTTTGTTTCTTATCTTGAGAAAAAGGGGATTGACACAAGAAGCCTGTTTTCATCTATGCCAACCCAATGTCCAGGCTTTACATTTTTAGGATATAAGCTGGGGGATTTCCCACATTCTGAATACATGGGAGAAAATGCTATTCATATTGGCGTTCATCAGGATTTAGGTAGAAAAGAATGTAATTATATTATCAATACCATTGAGGAATTTTTGGAAGAATTCCAATGAATAATATTTTTTTAGTGACCAGTGGTGCGGGATATAATTTTTGTCGTGAAAAATGTAGAAAAATTACAAAATACTCATTATAATATAGGCACTGGAATTGATTATTCGATAAAAGAGCTTGCAATAATTATAGCAAAGATTGTAGAATTTGAAGGTAGAATTCTCTGGGACAGAAGTAAACCGATGTGCGTTAAGAAAACTGTTGGACAGTTCAAGATTTTTAGACTTAGGATGGAAGCCTCAAACTTCCATGAAGGATGGACTAAGAAAGACCTATAATTGGTTCTTAGTTAACCAGGGAGGATGTAATCTGTAATGAGTGTAGAGATTTTATTTATAAATCCTGGCAGTCATAAAAAAACATATCAAAACCTATCATCTGAAAAATACACAGCTATTTCTACACCTGTATGGACAATGTTATTAGCCAACTATACAAGAAAAAAAGGATATCCTGTGGCAATCTACGATGTGAATGTTGAAGGTTGGAATGAAGATACAGCAAAGGAGATAATGAGTAAATACAATCCCGAGCTAATCATCATGATGGTCTATGGCCATAATCCTTGTGCGTCAACCCAGACAATGCCTGCTGCTATTAAAATAGCAGAGGATATAAAAAAATATAATAAAGATGTTTCTATTGCTATGGGAGGAATTCATCCCTCTGCCTTACCAGAAAGGACACTTAGGGAGGTAAATATTGACTTTGTGATCCAGGGAGAAGGAGCCTATACTATAGACGGTTTAATAAATTATATAAAAGGAAAGGAAGATATAAAAAACATAAAGGGGTTATGGTTTAGAAAAAATGGCTCTGTAGACTTTATAGGGCCTTCTTCCCTCATTGAAGACTTAGATGAAGAGTTAGATGATTATGCATGGGATTTACTACCGCCCCTTACAAATTATAGAGCACATAATATGCATTGTTTTCAGGACGCTGGAAAAAGCAAAAAAGAAGATTTTTCCGATATTAGAACACCATATGCGGCAATAAATACCTCTTTAGGATGTCCTTACTCATGCCACTATTGCTGTATAAATGCGACATTCGGAAAGCCAAAAATAAGATACTGGTCTCTGGATAAGGTAGCCTCATGGATTGATACCCTAGTTAATAAATATAAAGTTAGAAATATAAGATTTGATGATGAGCTTTTCATATTATCCTCCACAAGGGTAGAGAAGTTCTGTGATCTGATGATTGAGAGAGGTTATGATTTAAATCTCTGGGTATATGGAAGGGTTGATACAATTAAAGAGCAATTATTAAAAAAAATGAAGAAGGCCGGTGTAAACTGGATATGCCTTGGTATAGAATCAGGTAACGAAAGGGTTAGAGCTTCGGTAAACAAAAAGATTAAAAAAGATATAAAAGATATAGTAAAGATGATACAGGCAAATGATATATACGTCCTTGGTAATTATATGTTTGGACTGCCAGAAGACGATATAAATACAATGAAAGAGACACTCCAGCTTGCAATGGATTTAAATTGTGAGTTTGCAAACTTTTATTCTGTGATGGGATATCCAGGTTCAAGATTATATGATATTGCTATTAAAGAAGGTTGGGAACTTCCAAAAAATTGGAATGGCTTTTCACAACACTCTTATGAAACATTGCCCCTTCCAACAAAATATATCAGTGCAAAAGAAGTCTTAAAATTTAGAGATGAAGCATTTTATAAGTACTTTACAAATCCTGTATACGTCGATATAATAAGTAAGAAATTTCACGAAAAAGTAAAAGACCATATCCAAAAAATGTTAAACATAAAACTGGAAAGGAAAATATTAGAGAATAATTATCTACCAAGGAGAAAAAATGAATGAGATAGTTTCCAAGCTTAAGAAAAAGTCATACCAGATAAGAAAGACCGTGCTTGAGATGTGTATTAAAGCAGAAACAGGGCATATTACTTCATCGTTGTCATGTACGGATATTCTCGTTGTTTTATATTATGGAAATATTTTAAGGCATGATCCTAACAATCCTGATTGGGAAGAGCGGGATAGATTTATTTTAAGTAAAGGCCATGCCAGTCCTGTTTTGTACGCTATTCTTGCAGATTGTGGATATTTTGATTCTAAAGAGTTGGATAAGTTTGCTCAAAAAGATGGTAAATTTGGAGTTCATTTGCAACGGGATGTTCCAGGGGTTGAACTCACAGTGGGTTCATTGGGGCAAGGGTTCGGAACTGCTGCAGGAATTGCCTTGGGCGCTAAAATGAACCGCGATCTCTATCTTGTCTTTACCTTACTGGGAGATGGCGAGTGTTATGAAGGTTCAGTATGGGAAACGGCGCTCTTTGCTGCCCATAACAGGCTAAATAACTTGGTGGCTATTATTGATAGAAATTACTTGTGTGTTACCGATTTTACTGAGAGTCTTATAGCATTAGAGCCAATGGAGGAAAAATGGAAGTCTTTCGGATGGGAAGTGGTACGCATAGATGGACATTCCATAGAGGAGATAAGAGCCACATTGTTGCCACTACGTTCAAGGAAGTTAAGCAAACCTTTTGTGATAATTGCAGATACAGTGAAAGGAGAAGGTGTAGAATCGCTTTGTTATAAACCTTTGTGGCATGGTATTGCACCGAAAGGAGAAGCTGCAAAAAAAGCAATGATGGAACTTGAAAGGAGATTTGGTAGTTATGAATAATATGACCCAAAGAGATGCATTTTGGAATAAGGTATATGAAATAGCACTGAAGAATAAAGATATTATTGTGATTTCTGCTGATATGGGGGCGTCAGCATTGGATAATTTTAGGAGAGATTTACCATCACATTTTGTCAATGTTGGTATTGCAGAACAGAATGGGATATTGATAGCCACTGGATTAACATTGAGCGGAAAGAAGGTCTTTGTATATGCGATAGCCCCTTTTATAACCCTGCGGTGTCTGGAGCAGATAAGGGTTAATAATGCTATTATGAAGATACCCCTAACCCTTGTCGGTGTTGGGGCAGGGTTTGGTTATGATGATTCAGGACCAACACATCATATTACTGAAGACATAGCCATCTTGAGAGCAATGCCTCACATAACCATACACAGTGTGACTGATAGCGTTATGGCCTCTGCTATTGCAGAAATATCTTGTAAGATGAAAATGCCCAACTATGTAAGATTAGACAGAGGGGTCTTTCCGAACCTCTACGATAGAAATTCTGATTTTACTGAAGGATTATGTGTGTTAAAAGAGAGCAAGGATTATTACATAGTCTCTACAGGCTGCATGACACACGCTGCCCTGGATATTGCTGATAAACTTAAAAGGAAAAAGATTAATGTGGGTGTGATAGATGTTTATACCTTGCCAATAAATGTAAGCTTATTCCTTAAGATTATTAAAGGAGCAAAAAAACTAATCACTTTGGAAGAACATTTTCTATCAGGAGGATTTGGTAGTTTGGTCTGCGAGGTCTTGAATGATAATGACCTTCTGATTCCTGTCAAACGTATAGGCTTGCCTATAGATAGAGGGTACTGTTATAAATATGGCGGAAGGGAAATTATTAGAAGTTATTATGGGGTGGATAAAGAAAGTATGGAAAGACAAATAATAGAGTTTTTGGCATGATCTGACCATGGCTTTTCACAACACTCTTATGAGATGTTTCCTCTGCTAACAAAATATATCAGTGCAAGGGATGTTCTAAAATTTCTTATTTTTCGCAACCTTGAAGTTCGTTTCTCAAAAATTGCTCTTTGACAGTTTAACTTAATGAGAAAGAATTTGTTAGGGCACCTCCACCTGAAGGAGAACTTAAGGAGATACTAAAGACTCTTGGCTTAGAGTTGGCTTGGAGGTAAAAGGGGGATGTTTGTCTTTTTAGCAATGATAGGGAAGAATAGTCAAAGAAGAGGAAGGAGAGATATAATCTTCTCTTAAATGAGAAGGATAAAAGGTATTCTTTATAATCTTGGGAGTCCTTCTGAAGGGAAAAAAGGAGAAACTTAAGGTTAAGGTTGCGAAATATCTGAAATTTATATCATCTCTTATGAATAAAGAGGTTTTTGATTTTGTTCAATGCCTTTTTTACCTCTCCTATCTAAAATATATTTCTGGTGATATTGAAGAAAGCAAACAATATTTTCTTAAAATGCGATTTTTTG
>JBFLYE010000207.1:0-12715 GCA_040756715.1 bacterium | reverse complement strand
ATAATGATAAGAATATGCTGTCTTTTTTAACCAATTTTAGTAATCCTCCATTAGGTCAACAAACATATCAGATATCGCTTTTACCAACTTATAAGTTTAGACAATTTATTTCAAGGTTATTATTTTTAGTTTGGAGAAAGGATAAGATATGAAAGTCACCCTACTTGTTTTTACCTTAAATGAAAGAGAAGGGATGGAAAAAATTATGCCAAAAATTAAAAAAGAATGGGTGGATGAGATAATCGTTGTTGATGGCGGTTCTACGGATGGGACAATAGAATATGTTAGAGAAAATGGATACTCTGTGATAATCCAGAAAAAAAGGGGATTGAGAAATGCATATATTGAAGCATTGGAATGTAGCACTGGAGATATAATAATTACCTTCAGCCCGGATGGCAACTCTATTCCTGAACTTATCCCACCATTAGTGGAAAAGATGAAAGAGGGATACGATATGGTTGTTGTTTCTCGCTATCTTAAAGGTGCCAAAAGCTATGATGACGATATAATTACTGCCTTTGGCAATTGGATGTTCACCTCTTTAATAAACTTAATTTATCGGGCAAAGTATACCGATGCAATAGTGATGTTCCGTGCCTGGAAAAGAGAAATTTTTAAAGAACTAGATTTAGATAAAGAAGAAACCTATAGAACCGAAGAAAGGCTTTTTCACACAACGGTAGGGGTTGAACCACTATTATCTATAAGGGCAGCAAAAAGAAAACTAAAAATTGCCGAAATCCCAGGAGACGAACCTCCCAGAATGGGTGGGAAAAGAAAATTGCAGATATTCCAGTGGGGTGCCGCCTATCTCTTTGAAATTTTTAGAGAGATATTTATTTGGCATTAGAGTAAGCTAAGGGAGGGTTAGAGAGGTGTGATTTCAAAAATCATAGAAATAGGGATTCAAGGCTTAGGCTTAAAAGAATGGGGATAAAAGACGAATTTGTCTTTACCCAAGCAGGGAGAATCTCCATAAATTAAATCTCTTAAGATGAGGAAGGTATCATAAAAAAGAGGCTTTGGAAGGGTAATGAAGAGCGTATATTTAAGGTTATAAACCTAATCTTATGGAAGAAATAGAAATTGCTATCATAGGTGCAGGGGTTGTAGGGCTTTCTTGTGCCAGTAGATTGGCGGATAATAAAAGAGATATCGTAGTTATTGAAAAGCACTCATCCTTTGGTCAAGAGACAAGCAGCAGAAATTCTGAGGTTATCCATTCAGGGATATACTACCCCAATGGTTCTTTAAAAGCAAGGCTTTGTGTAGAGGGAAAAAGTCTGCTTTATCAATTTTGCGAAAGATATAATATTTCCTATAATCGCCTTGGAAAGCTTATTGTGGCTTGTAATGAGAATGAGGTTGAAGAATTAGAAAGCCTACTTAAAAATGGAGAAGAAAATGGGGTAGATGACCTTATGCTATTATCAAAAGACAAGATAAGAGAAATAGAACCTAATATCAAAGCAATTTCTGGCCTATATTCTCCCTCCACAGGCATCATAGATACCCATCAACTAATGAGGGTATTAGAGTTTTTGGCAAAAGAGAAAGGGACTATCTTTGCCTATAACTGCGAGGTTATAGGGATTGAGAAAAAAGAAGGGGGATATAAAATTGAGGTCAAAGATAGTGATGGGTCTATCTCTTCTTTTTTTATCCATATTGTTATCAATAGTGCAGGGCTCACCTCAGATAAAATAGCAAATATGCTTGGATTTGATTATAAACTTAAATACTGTAAAGGTGAATATTTCAAGGTAAGGAGTGAAAAATCAAGGTTGGTTAATCATCTAATATATCCTACACCAAATAATGATGGATTGGGGATTCATACAGTGCAAGACCTTCAAGGAAGTCTTAAGCTTGGACCAAATGCCTTCTATATAAAAGATATAAAGTATGATGTGGACGAATCACATAGACTTGAGTTTTATGAAAAAACAAAATCCTTTCTTCCATTTATAGAGCCAGATGATTTATCACCGGATATGTCAGGTATAAGACCAAAGTATAAACCTGACTTTATCATTAAGCACGAAGAGGCATTTCCTGGTTTTATCAACCTAATTGGAATAGAATCTCCAGGCTTAACCGCAAGTTTATCCATCGCAAAATATGTTGAGGGTTTGGTATAAAAATTGAATTTGAATGGTTTGTATCTATCAACTCCAACCAATATTTACTCTTCTTTTGCTTCTTTACGGCAAATCTTTATTCTCATATTGTTTTGAATTTTTAATTTTAGTCATTTGAATTTGTTTTTTTGATTTCGGATTTCATTTGTTCCCTTAAAGCTATACACATACCTAAAATATACTCAATTCATAAGAGAATTTTGTTTTCTTCTTTTCATTATATGCCTCAAAGCCGAGCTCAATAAGCCTTGTAATTAGCTCTTTAAATTCTATCCCCAATGGCTTAAAGAGATAGAAGGATAGAGAGCCTGGGATTGTGTTTATCTCATTGATATAAATTTCATTATCCTTTAAAAGAAAATCTATCCTTGCTATCCCACTTAAACTGCAAGCCTTAAATGCGCCAATTGCCATATTTTGAATCTTTTTTGTTAATTCATCCGAAATTTCTGCGGGAATCTTCCTTGATATACCCTTCATCCCCTTTCCCTTCCTATATTTCTCGCTATAGGTTAAAAATTTATCCTCCTTTATTACCTCCTCGCATAAAGAAGGAATGACCTCCCTTTCTCCAAGTATGGCACAATTTATCTCGGAAAAAGAAGATAAAGCCTTCTCAACAATTGCCTTTTGTGAATATTCAAAGCAAACATCCAAGGCAAAGGAAAGCTCATCTTTGTTAGAAGATGTATTTACACCAATGGATGAGCCAAGGTTTGAAGGCTTTACAATTACCGGATAGGAAAGATTTTTTTCTATATCTTCAATTATTCCTTTTTCACCCCTTTCAAAGCAAAGCCAATCTACAATTGGAAATCCTAAGCTTTTAAATATCCTCTTTGAGGCAATCTTATCCATACAAAGGGAGGAACCCAAAACAGAAGAGCCAACATAAGGAATATCAGCAAGCTCCAACAAACCCTGCAATGTTCCATCCTCGCCATATGTTCCGTGAACCAAAGGAAATGCAATATCAATATCTATCCTTTTATGGAATACGCCTTTTTTAATAAGTCCAGCTTTTGGAATGGGAGGAAAAATTATTTCCCTATTTGGAATTTCCTTTTTAAAGGCTTCAATATTACAAGGGCCAAGCATCCATTTCCCATCTTTTGTAATATAAATAGGGATTGGCTCATATTTCTCTCTATCAATTGCCTCAATTACTTGGTATGCAGTGATAACAGAAATTTCATGTTCAACCGACCTGCTTCCAAAGATTATGCCTACCTTTGTTTTTTTCATTTTGTTATAGATCTGTGGTCAATATGGCTATATTTTTTAGCCTCACTAAGCAATTCCTTTGATATTCTTCCAGCAACAGCATTTCTCTTATAGTGCCTCTCCTGCACTCACAATCTCGGTTATCTCCTTGGTTATCTTAGCCTGTCTTGCCTGATTGAAGGTTAGAAATAGCCCTTCTATAAGCTCCTCTGCATTCCTGGTTGCATTTTCCATGGCAACCATACGCGCGGCATGCTCTGCGGCAAGGGACTCAAAGAATACCCTGAGGAGTTGAAATCTAAAATATAAGGAAAAGATTGAATCAAGACAGACCCTATAATCGGGTTCATAGATGTAGTCAGAGACAAATAGAGATTGAGGTTCTTTTGGAATAATAGGAATAAGGCTGGTTATCTTTGGCACCTGCCGAAAGAGAGAGATAAATTCATTATAGATTAAAGTTACTTTGTCAAATTCAAAGGAAAGATAGCCTGTCATTATTCTTTTTGCTATTCTTCCCGAAACAAGCTCAGTCTCTTTCTCTAATAGAGACTCTATCTCCATTATCTTGTAAGGCTTGTTTTTAAAAAACATTTCACCCTTTTTTCCAATAATAAGAAGTAAAATATTGTATGGGGTATTTTTTATGTATTCCTCTGCAACCCTTATAATATTTGCATTAAAACTACCACAAAGCCCCCTTTTTGATGTTAGTATTATCAAAAGCTCATTTTTTATCCCTCTTTCCATAAGGAATGGATGCTTTTTCTCTGCCCTAAGGCTAATGTCTGCCATAATCTCAGAAATCTTGTCGGAGTATGGACGGATTTGTTTTATTATATACTCTAGCTTGGAAAGCTTTGCACAGGCAACCAGCATCATTGCCCGGGTAATCTTTTGGATATTCCTAATAGATTTTATCCTTTGCTTGATAAACCTTATTGCTAGCTTTGCCATTTAAAATTTGCAAACTTCTTTAAACTATTTTTCAAATATTTCTTTGAATTCCAAGATTGCCTTATCTAGCCTTTCCCTTAAATCACCTACAAAATCCTTTTTTTCTTGTAATTCTTTCTCTATTTCTGGGTATTTTTCATCCATAAATTTAAAGAATTCCTTTTCAAACAAAACTACCTTTTCCTTGGGAAGAGAATCAAGAAATCCTTCAACCCCTGCTTCAATTATCATTACCTGCCTTGCTACCGGCATGGGTTTGTATTGCTCTTGCTTTAATACCTCTGTCATCCTTTCCCCCCTGGTTATCTGAACAAGGGTTGCCTTGTCCAGGTCCGAGGAAAACTGGGCAAATGCGGCAAGCTCCCGATATTGGGCAAGATCAAGCCTTAACCTTCCGGCAACCTTTTTCATTGCCTTGTTTTGAGCAGCAGAGCCAACCCGAGAGACAGACAATCCAACATTTATGGCTGGTCTTATCCCAGCATAAAAGAGGTCTCCCTCAAGGTAGATTTGTCCATCTGTAATAGAAATAACATTGGTGGGGATATAGGCAGAGATGTCCCCTGCTTGGGTTTCGATAATAGGAAGGGCAGTCAAAGAGCCACCGCCATTTGCATCATTGTATTTTGCCGCCCTTTCCAGAAGCCTTGAATGTAAATAAAATATATCCCCTGGATATGCCTCCCTGCCTGGTGGCCTTCTTAAAAGCAAAGACATTTGTCTGTATGCCTGGGCATGCTTGGATAGGTCATCATAGATAACCAGGCTATGTTTTCCATTATCCCTGAAATATTCACCGATGGCACACCCGGTATATGGTGCGAGGTATTGCAATGGTACGGGTGAATTCGCGGTAGCAGAGACAATTATGCTATATTTCATTGCATCGTTCTCCTCTAATATCTTATTCACATAAGCAACATTTGATTGCTTTTGTCCAATCGCAACATAGATACAATAAACATCCTCATTTTTTTGATTAAGGATTGTATCTACAACAATGGCTGTTTTTCCTAATGACCTATCTGAGATAATAAGCTCCCTTTGACCCCTGCCAATGGGAATCATAGAATCTATTGCCTTTATCCCTGTCTGTAATGGCTCACAAACAGGCATCCTGGAAACTATGGATGGCGCCCTTTCTTCAATGGGTCTATAATGTTCTGTTTTTATCTCTCCCTTTCCATCTATAGGCTCACCTATACCATTTACAACCCTTCTAAGCAAACTTTCTCCCACCGGAACCTCCATTATCCTTCCCGTGCATTTTGCCCTATCCCCCTCCTTTACCGAATCCTCAGGTCCTAAAATTACCGCACCCACATTTTCTTCCTCAAGGTTTAGCACATAGCCCCTTATGCCAGATGAAAATTCCAATATCTCACCTGTCATTGCCTCATCCAAGCCATAGATAATAGCAACACCATCTCCCACCTGGACCACCATTCCCTCACGAGATACTACAAGGGTCTTTTCAAACCTTTCAATCTCTTTAAGGATTACCTCAGATATTTCACCCCCCTTTATTTCTGCCATTTTATCCTGTGATTGTTTTTTCTATCCTTTTTAAATAGCCAAGGATAGAGCCATCTATTCTCTTTGAGCCAATTTCAAGGATTCCTCCTCCAATTATAGCTTTGTCTATATTTATATCAAGAATAACCTCTTTTTTCAATATTTGCTTTAATTTTTCAATAAGCATCTTTTTTAATTCCTCCTTTACCTCAAAGGCTGAGGTAAGGATAACCCTTATCCTTTTCTTTTCGCTGTCAAGCGTCTTATTAAAATAGAGCAGTATTTGGGGAAGGAGATTAAGCCTCTGCTTTTCAATGAGGAGAAATATAAACCTTGCAAGCTCATCTGACAGATTTTCAAAAAGATTTTTAAGAAAATCCATCTTTAGAGAGAAAGAAATTGCTGGATTTGAAAAAACCTTAAGGATTTTAGGATTTTCACTTATCACAGAGGATATTTTTAATAATCCACTTTGATTTTCCTCTAATCTTTTTTCCTTTACCATTTCAAAGAATGCCTTGGCAAATCTCTTCGCTATCCTCTCTTTTCTTATCATTTAACATCCTCCTCTTTGATCTCTCTTATAAATTCAGAAAGCAAAGCATCTGCCTTTTTTTCATCAATAACCTCCTTTGTTAATTTACCTGCTATGGCAACAGAGATCTTTGCTATATAAGAAATTGCATTTTGTTTCTCCTTCTTTATCTCCTGCTTTGCATTGGTAAGGATTGATTGTGCCATTGTTTCTGCTTCCTGCTTTGCTTTTTTTAATATCTCATCCTTCGCTACCTCTCCCTCCTTTATAGCCTTTTCTATTATTTTCTTTGCCTCATCCCCTGCATCCTTAAGCCTTTTTTCTGCTTTTTCTATTAACTCTCCTGATTTCTTTTTCTCCTCATTTATAAGGGAAAATGTATTGTTTATCTCCTCCCTCCTTTTCTCAATAAATTTTGCCAAAGGAGAAAAGAGAAACCTTGCCAGAACAGCCATAAGCACTAAAAAGCTTATGAACTGAACAAAAATCATCCAGGGGTTTATCTCAATCATTACCCACCTAATACTTTATCAAGTAATGGCTTTGCAAAGACAAAGAGCAAGAGCATTGAGATAAGCAAGACATAGAGAACCAGAGATTCCATAAAGGCAAGACCAAGAATCAATAATGTCTGGATCTTGCCGGATGCCTCTGGCTGCCTTGCCATTCCCTCGGCTGCCTTTGCCGTTGCATTCCCCTGGCTTAAAGCAGCAGCAAATGCTGCTAAACCCAAAACAAACCCTGCGGTTACAACGCTCGCAATCAATGCTTCCATATTTTTACCTCCTCCTTTATTTTGTTTCTTTTTTTCTGGGATGGTCTTCCCGATAAGAGACAATAAGGACAACTCTACCCATAATCAAAATTGTCACCAGGGCAGCAAAAAGTATTTCCATTATTTTCCCTCCTTTTTAGATGGAATAATACATAGTCCTATAATAAATGTTATGAGAGCGATTATAAAAATTACAATTGCATGCTTAAAAGATATTCTTTTTCAGAAAGAAGGCTACCAAATACACCAAAGGTAAGTAAATATTTTGTAACATCCAGCATCATCTTCCCTGCCTCCTTTCTTCTGCTTCAATGCTCTGTTTCCTCCATTGCTAAATCAACATAAATTATAGAAAGAAGAAAAAATACCAATGTTTGAACGCAACAGGTTATTATTCCCAGAGCCATTATTGCTACTGGCAATAAAACAGGGATAAACATCGTTAAAACATAAAGAATGGGCTTCTTGGCGAATAAAACAACCACAAAGGATAAGCAAAGAAGGGTGGTATGCTTTGAGAACATATTGACAAATAGCCTAAGTGATAATGAAAATGGCTTGGCAAGCTCACCCATAAGGTGGATGATCATAAATAAAATATCAGCCAAAATATTAAGGGGTAAAAGCCATAAATTATTTCTCCAGAACCTTATGGGAAAGAGAAAATGGGAAAGGTAGTTAAGCCCCTTTTTTCTTATCCCCATATAATGCGTGGTAAAGAATACAGCAAGTGCCAGGCCAATTGTTGTATTCCAATTTCCTGTGGGAGAGCCACAACCAGGGATAAGACCAACTAGGTTTGAGAAAAGGATAAATATAGCAAGTGTTCCAAAAAGGGGAAGGAATGGCTTTCCATGCTCTCCCATTATGGCTGTAATAAAAGACAAAACAGCCTCTATAAAAAGCTCAAAGAAATTCTGAAGCCTCCCTGGCTTTTCCTTTAAATTCCTTGTGGCAAGAAGGGCAAGAACAATAATGATAAAAGATACAACCCCTGTCATAGCAATAGGGTTCTCAGAAACATTATGGATAAACCAGATAAGAGGCGAATGTTCATGTTCTTTCATCTTTTATTTATAGCCCAAAGAGCGATGAATAAAGGAAATAAAGCAAAGCCAATGGCTAGAAAAATTGGGCTTAGCTTAAGATAAAGAGAAAAAAGAATAACAAAAGAAAAAAGGATATACTTTATAAATATAAGAAAACCATTCTTTTGGCTTCTTAAAAGAAATAAGAGGTTAAAAGCGCTGATTAGG
This sequence comes from bacterium, assembly GCA_040756715.1. NCBI lineage: Bacteria > bacterium. The sequence goes on along the minus strand of JBFLYE010000207.1, from coordinate 4,309 downwards.
CATCCTAAAATAATAGAAAGTGCCCCTTCTAAATTCATCTAAAAAGTATATAAGAAAAGACCTTCAATATTTCAATCTTTAGATCTTTCAATTGTTGTATAAAATACATATCCCTCCCTTTTGATAAAAAAGAGGATATTTTTCTTTTTTATCTTTCCTGCCTTTTTCTTTATTTCATCAAGGGATGTTATCTCCTCCCGATCAATTTCCTTTATAATATCACCCCTTCTTATTCCTGCAATATCTGCTTTGCTTCCTTGCAAAACATTAGAGACAAGAATACCCTTTTCATCCCTTGAAAAGCCAAATTCCTCTGCAATTTCGGAATTAAGCTCTTGAAGGGTCATCCCAAGCCATTCAAAGACACCGCTTTCTGAAGGCTCTTCTTTTTCCTCTGGCATCTTTTCCAATTTTACCCTTAGGGTAATTCTCTTCCCTTCCCTTATAAGAGAAATCTCTACCTCCTTTCCTACACCCTTGCTCAATACCTTCTGTTGCAATTCTTTGCTTGTTTTAACCTTCTCATTGTCTATGGATATGATAACATCACCCCTTTTTATTCCTTCCTTCTCAGCTGGGCTATTTTTCATAACCTCTGAAACTAAAACACCCTCTTTAACCTCAAGTCCCATTGATTCTGCAATTTCTTCGGTTAAATTCTGAATATAAATACCAAGCCAGGCGCGGATAACCTTTCCATGCTCAATGAGGTCTCCAATTATCTTCTTTGCCATATTTATGGGTATGGCAAATCCTATTCCCTGTGCTTGACCAACAATGGCTGTGTTTATCCCGATTACCTCTCCTTTTATGTTGACAAGGGGACCACCAGAATTCCCAGGGTTTATAGAGGCATCGGTCTGGAGGAAATTTTCATATTCTGCAATATGCAATGTCCTTTCCTTTGCACTAATTACCCCGATGGTTACGGTATGGTTAAAGCCAAATGGGTTTCCAATGGCGATTGCCCAGGAGCCAACCTTTACCTTATCCGAATCACCAAGCCTTGCAACCGGTAAGCCATTTGAATCTATCTTTATCAAGGCTAAGTCTGTCTTTGCATCGCTTCCTACAATCTTTGCATCAAACTTTCTTCCATTAAGGAGGGTTACCTTTATCTTTGTTGCATCCTTTATCATATGATAGTTTGTAAGGATATAGCCCCTCTCATTAACAATAAAACCAGAACCCAATGATTGCTGGGTATATTCCCTCTCTTTCTCCCTGGGAAAGAAATCCTTGAAGAAATCATCAAAGAAGGGGTCTCTAAACCAAAAATCCCCAAAAGGGTTAAATGGCCTTACCTTTATCTTTGTCTCGGTGCTTAAATTAACCACAGATGGTTTTACTTTCTCTACTACAGAGACAAAGGCATCTTCAAGGCTTATAAGGCTTTCTATTTTTTCTTCCTTCTCTCCATTTACTGGCTTTGGCTTTAGGGGATTAAGCCCTGTGCCAATAATGAAAAGAAGAAGAACAATTACTCCCGCATAAAGATATTTTTTCATAATTTTATCACCTCTCTATAAAGATTAACATATTCTTTCATGCTTCTTTTCCATGAAAAATCCTCTTTCATCCCATCCTTTACCATTTTAGCCCAAGCTTTTTTCTCAGAGAATGTATTATGAGCCCTTCTTATAGCAGAGAGAAGATCTTCCTTTGTGTGATTTTCAAAAACAAATCCATTCTCTCCCTCCCTTATTGTATCAGCTAACCCCCCGGTTTTTCTAACAATTGGGATTGTTCCATACCTTAAGGCGATCATTTGGGTTAAACCGCAAGGTTCATATTTGGAGGGGATAAGGAAAGCATCACATCCTGCATAGATCATCCTTGCCAGCTTATCATCAAATTTAATATTTATGCCTATCTTTTTCTTGTATTTTTTAGCTACCTCCTCAAATAGCTTATGGTATTTCTCCTCTCCTGTTCCAAGGATTACAAGCTGAATTCCCATATTCATAATATCATCTATAGCAGATGATGTTATATCAAGGCCCTTTTGGTCACATAGCCTTGTGGTCATTCCCATTAAAAATATATCCTTATCCTCTACCAGCCTATTCTTTTTCTGCAAAGAGAGCTTGTTTAAAACCTTGTCCTTTATCTTCTTTGAGCTATAATTAAATATTGCTTTATCCTTTTCTGGATTCCATTCATTGTTATCTATTCCATTTAAGATGCCAAACAATGAACCTTCTCTGCTTCTTAATACGCCCTCTAGCCCCAAGCCAAATTCGCTTGTTTGTATTTCTCTAGAATAGGTTGGGCTTACGGTTGTAATAAAATCTGAATAAACAAGCCCTGCCTTGAGGAATGAGAATTTTCCCCAATATTCAAGCCTTTCGTAATGCCATTCATTATCAGAAAACCCGGCAAGGTATAGGGTCTCCTTTGGAAATACACCTTGATAGCCAAGGTTGTGGACGGTAAGGATGCTTTTTATCCCTTGATACTCATGGTTAAGCTTTATATAAACTGGAATAAGAGCTGTCTGCCAATCGTGGCAATGAATGACCTCTGGTTTTATATTAAGCTCTTTTATTGCCTTTAGGACAGCCAGATTAAAAAGGATAAACCTCCTGTCATTATCGGGATAATCACCTTCTGGCGTTGAATAAAGGTAATCCCTATCAAAGTATTTTGGGCAATCTACCAGGAATACAGGAAAGCCAAGGTTTTCTGTTACCTCAATAGAGACAGCCTCTTCATCACCTCCCATCTTAATAGAAAAATCTATTACCTTTTTTCTCTTTTTTGCTACCTTCTCAACAACCCTGTGGTTTGGAAGGAATGCACAAACATCCTCCTTTTTGGAAAGCTCTTTAGAAAGGGCTCCACAAACATCAGCCAGACCACCGGTCTTGGCATAAGGCACCATCTCTGGTGTTGCAAAAACAATCTTCATCTTACCTCCTCCTTAAATTTTTGTATTCCTTGGGATAACCACAATCCCCTTTTCGGTTACAAAAAACCTTTTTTTATCCCCTTCTTCATCATAACCAATAATTGTATTGGGAGAAATATAGCAATTCTTGTCTATAATTGCCCTCTTTATCTTTGAATACCTTCCAATCTCAACATTATCCATAATCACAGACTCCCTTATATCTGTATAGCTATGAATCCTTGCATATGGCGATATTACTGACCTTTCAACCCTTCCTCCACTTATAATAGCACCTGGTGATATAATGGAATCAAGGGCTATTCCTATCCTTCCCTCTGCTTCATTGGCAAATACAGTCTTTGCGGGTGGTGCTGGTTCATAGTATGTATGAATTTGCCATTCCTTGTCATAAAGGTTGAATATTGGACTTACAGAGACTAAATCCATACTTGCTTCATAATATGCATCAAGTGTTCCAATATCTCTCCAGTATAAGACCTCTTTCTTATTTTCGTCAATAAATGGATAGGCATAGATATTTGCCTTTTTTTCTATAAGAAATGGAAGGATATCCTTTCCAAAGTCATGGCTTGTCTTTCTCTTTGCATCATCTTCTAAAACATCCCCAATGAATTTTCTATTAAATAGATATATGCCCATTGAGGCATAAAAATTTGGTATCCTTTCCACAAAAGCCCTATCTGGTTTTTCATAGAAGGATGTAATTCTATTATCTTCTCCTGTCTCCATAATCCCATAATGATGTACTGTTTCAATAGGAACGGGTAAGGCACCAACAGTTGCATCGGAGTTTTTTTCTATATGAAAATTTATCATCTTTGAATAATCCATTTTATAGATATGGTCTCCTGCCAAGATAAGGATAAACTCTGGGTCTTCCCGGTCAACAAAATAGAGGTTTTGATATATTGCATCGGCTGTTCCCTGATACCAATCATTAGATACCCTCATCTGGGCAGGAAGGGCATCAATAAACTCACCTAGCTCTCTGTCAAAAAAATCCCATCCCATCTTTAAATGCCTCATTAGAGAATACGATTTATATTGAATAAGGACATAGATCTTTCTAAGACCTGAATGTATGCAATTGGATAGGGTAAAATCTATTATTCTATAGATTCCACCAAATGGCACAGCTGGCTTTGCCCTATCCCTGGTCAAGGGATAGAGCCTATCGCCCTTTCCACCTGCCAAAACAAAGGTTAAAACCTTTTTCGTAATCATAGATATATTTTACACCTTCTTTTTAGGAATTTGCAATAAATTATAGCATATGTGTTTTGCTGGTTTAACAGTTAAGTTTTTGTATGTGTTTAAGCTTCCTTTGATAAAGTGCTTTTATTTATAGTATCTTCCATCACTTAGTGCAAAAATAGATAGGGTGTGTTTATCTGT
>JBFLYE010000206.1 GCA_040756715.1 bacterium | reverse complement strand
TTAGCCTTTTAAGAGATGCACCCGTTGCAATAATTATGCTCTGGGCTGTGTAAAATTTGTCATCACAATGAACCTCAAATAGACCATCTTTTTCTATAATTCCTTTGCAATCAGAAGGAATAATAGAGACACCAAATGATTTCACTTGCTCCTTAAGGTTATTTATAAAATCAAACCCTGAGATTTTTGGAACTCCTGGGATATTTTCTAGCTTTTCTGTAAGGGTTGCAAGGGAGGGGTTTTTTCCTTCTATAATCAAGCAGGAAATGCCCAGCCTTTTTCCATAAAGCCCTGCTGATAATCCTGCTGGACCAGAACCAATGATGATAAGCTCCATTTTGAAATATTATATACTTAACAAGAATTTGGTTTCAAGCACAAAAACTTGACTTATGCTACAGAAATAAATTATATTTTTGCTATGATTACAATGAGTATTGACCAGATGCTTGAAAAAATGGTAGAAACAAATGCATCCGACCTATACATTAAAACAGGTTCTCCTCCAATGTATAAGATAGAAGGAGCCACCCTTCCGGCAAAGATGGAAAAATTAACCCCTGAGGATACAGAGCGGCTTGCTTATTCCATTATGACCGATGAGCAAAAGAAGGAATTTGAAAGGGAGAAAGAGCTTAACTGTGCTTATCACCTTCCTGGGGTAAGGTTTAGGGTAAATGTCTATAGACAAAGGGAATCGGTTGCTATTGTCTTTCGCCAGATAAAGCTTCAGATTGCAACCTTAGAAGACCTTAATCTACCCTCTATTTTTAAGGAGATTGCCTTAACACCAAGGGGTCTTGTTTTGGTTACCGGAGCAACCGGCTCTGGAAAATCAACCACCCTAGCCGCACTAATTGACTACAGGAATGAGAATAGGACAGGACATATTATCACCATTGAAGACCCCATAGAGTTTGTCCATATGGATAAAAAAGGGGTGGTAAGCCAGAGGGAGGTTGGCATAGATACACATTCCTTTTCATCTGCCTTAAAGAATGCATTGCGTCAGGCACCCGAGGTCATTCTTATCGGCGAGATGAGGGATCTTGAAACTGTATCTTCATCCCTTTACTATGCAGAGACAGGCCACCTTGTTTTATCAACCCTGCATTCAACCAATGCCAATCAGACAATGGAAAGGATAATAAATTTCTTTCCTGATGAGATGCATCCTCAGATATTCCTTGCCTTATCATTGAATCTTAAGGCGGTAATCTCCCAGAGGCTTATCCCTGGGATTGATAAAAAAAGGGTTGCCGCAATTGAGATTATGCTTTGCACCCCAAGGATAAAGGAGCTTATCAGAAGGGGTCAGATAGGAGGTGAGCTTAAGTCAGCCATTGAGGGAGGAAGGAATGAGGGTTGTCAATCCTTTGACCAGGCAATATATGACCTTTATAATCAAGGAAAGATAACCCAGGAGGATGCCCTTCGCTATTCTGACAGTCCAAATGATATGAGGCTTAAGATGAAGGGGCTGGTATAAGGAAATGCGGAATGCGGATTGCGGAATGCGGAATAAAAAAGGTAAAGATTTTATAAAAATATAGGGAGGAAAAGATGTATGCGGTTTTTGAGATAGGAAAAAAACAATATGTGGCAAAGGAGGGAGAGGTTATAGATATTGACCTTTTGGATAAGCCAAAGGAGAGTGAGATTGAATTTTCCCATCTTCTAATGGTAAGGGATGAGAATAATCTTATCCTTGATAATCTTTCTTCTTTTAAAGTAAAAGCAAGGGTTTTGGGAGAGAAAAAGGCAAAAAAGATTACTATAATGAAGCATATCCCAAGAAAGGGTTATCACAAAAAACAAGGCCATAGGCAAAAATACACCTCAATTCTTATAGAAAAGATAGAAGGGCCCTTAGCTCAGTTGGTTAGAGCATCTGACTCATAATCAGAGGGTCGCAGGTTCGAGTCCTGCAGGGCCCATTAAGGGGAAAAGGACTCGAAGCCCGAACGAAGTGAGGGCCGACCCAAAGAATTTTGTTAGGGCGAAAAACGAGCAAGTGCGAGTTTTTCCCCTTAGAAAATTCTTGGGGAGAGTCCTAGAGGGCCCAATTTGAAATTGTAAATTTTAAAAAAGTTTAAAAACCTTAAAATGCGAGGAAAAGAGCATCCTGTTAATAGCCTATGTGCTAAATTAAGGGAGATATTTCTTAATCTTTCCTTTGATGAGGTAATCAATCCGGTAATAGTTGATGAGAAGGATGTCTTTCTTCAATATGGAAAAGAGGCACCTTTAATCCTCGATAGGGTATTTTATATTGCAGGACTAGATAGACCAGAGCTTGGTATTTCAAAGGAAAAAGAAGGCAGGGTAAGGCAAATAATCCCCGATTTTTCAAAATGGGATGAGATTAAGGGATTTCTTCGTGAATACAAAGAGGGAAATATTGAAGGGGATGATTTTATTGAGGAATTGGTAAAAAGGCTTGATATAACAAAAAAAGATGGAATAAGGCTGGTGGAGGAGGTATTTTTTGAGCTTAAAAATTTATACCCTATTTCCTACAAAAAGACATTAAGGTCTCATATGACATCAGCCTGGTATCCAACATTAAGCCATCTTATAAAAACAAAGCCCCTTCCCATTAAACTATTCTCACAAGGTTTAAGGTTTAGAAGGGAGCAAAGACAGGACGAAAGCCATTTGTTTGAAAGCACATCATCATCCTGTGTGGTTATTGAAAAAGGCTTTGATTTAGAGAAAGGAAAGAGGCTTTGTGCACAAATTCTTGAGGAAATAGGTTTTAAAAATATTGAATTTAAAACAAAGGCGGTAACATCTAATTATTATGAGGAAAGGACAGATACAGAGGTTTTTGCTGAAGGAATTGAGGTTGCAAACCTTGGGTTTTATTCAAAGGAATCCCTGGCAAACTATGGAATAGAATACCCTATTTTTAACCTTGGCTTTGGGGTTGAGAGGCTGGCTGGGATATTGAACAATGAACAGGATTTAAGAAGGCTCCTTTTCTTTCAATTTTATAAACCTATCTTTACCGACAAAGAAATTGCAGAAAAATTAGGCTGCGAACAAAGCCCAAGCTATGGAGCACAAATTTCATCCATTATCTTTAAAAAGATACAGGAAGCAAAGGATAAATTAGGGCCAATTGAAATTTTGTGTTATAGCGGAAGGTTTTTGGGAAGGGATATAGAAATATCAGCCTATAATTGGGATTCGGAAAAACCTCTTGTTTCATATGCAGGCTTTAATGAAATCTGGGTCTATAATGGTGAAATCTTTGGACTTCCAAAGGAGGGTGTTTTAAAGGGAGTTGAGGAGGTTTATAAAAATGGGATAAACACAGGCCTTGTCTTTTTAAAGCTAATAACCGATGGCTTTGTGGCAAGAATGGAGAGGGAATTCAGGGAGGGAAAAACAGAGCTAGATGTGAAATTTAAAATTGCCGAGCATCCATCAGATATAAACCTTTCCATACCAAAAGAGATTATGGATTACATTACCTCAAATAACAAGAGGATAATCACAAAGGGGCCTTTGTTCTTTGGAATTAAAGCAGGATGAAGAGTCAGGAGTCAGAGGTCAGGAGTCAGGAGTCAGAGAACAAAATCTTAAATACTAAATTCCAATTTCCGACTCCAGACAGAAGACTCCAGACTCCAGACTATAAAGGGGTAATTGAAAGATACAGGGATTTTTTGCCTGTATCAGAGAAAACGCCTGTCATAACCCTTTTAGAGGGGAATACGCCCCTTATCTTCTCAGAAAGGCTATCTAAAACAACAGGTCTCTCTGTCTATCTTAAATATGAAGGCCTAAACCCAACCGGCTCATTTAAGGATAGGGGGATGACTGTGGCTATCTCAAAGGCAATTGAGGAGGGTGCAAAGGCGGTTATCTGTGCCTCAACCGGAAATACATCTGCCTCTGCTTCCGCTTACTCAGCAAAGGGAGGGATAAAATGTGTGGTTATAATTCCAGAGGGAAGGATTGCCCTTGGAAAGCTTGTCCAGGCTTTAATTCACGGAGCAAATGTTATTCCTGTTCAAGGAAACTTTGATGATGCATTAGAGTTGGTTAAAGAAATAAGCAAAAAATATCCAATTTGCCTGGTTAATTCAATAAACCCAAATAGGATAGAAGGCCAGAAAACAGCCAGCTTTGAGATATGCGATAGATTAGGAAAAGCACCCGATTACAACATTATCCCGGTGGGAAATGCAGGAAATATTACTGCCTATTGGAAGGGATATAAGGAATATAAATTTTGCGGAAAAATAAAAAGCCTTCCTGTGATGTGTGGATTTCAGGCAGAAGGTGCAGCACCTATTGTAGAGAATAGAATTATAAAAGAGCCAAAGACCATTGCCACAGCAATTAGAATAGGAAACCCTGCTTCCTGGAAACAAGCAAAAGAGGCGATAAGCGAATCACAAGGGATAATAGAGAAGGTATCTGATGATGAAATTCTTGATGCCTATAAGCTTATTGCAAAAGAGGGCATATTTGTAGAGCCAGCATCTGCGGCATCCATTGCAGGCTTGCTTAAGCTTTCAAAAATGGGCTACTTAAAGAAGGGGAAAATAGCTTGTTGCATATTGACAGGTCATGGATTAAAAGACCCGGAATTGGTGATGAAAACAGCAAATATATCCCAAAGCCTTCCTTGCAATCTTGATGTTATAGCCAAACACATTTTTAAACGATGAGGCTTTGGGAAAAAGGGCAGGAAATAGATAAGACAATAGAAGATTTTGTTGTCTCTGATGATTATTTATTAGACCAAAGGCTTGTTAAATGGGATTGTTTGGGCTCAATTGGCCACATAAAATCCTTACAGAAGATTGGAATCCTTAAAAAAGATGAGGAAGAAAAGATAAAAAAATGCGCTCTTGAAATCATTGAGCTTGATAATTGTGGAAAATTTATCATTGAAAGACCTGATGAGGATGTCCATACAAAGATAGAGAATTACCTTACCGAGAAATTAGGGGATTTAGGGAAAAAAATACATACAGGACGCTCAAGGAATGAGCAGGTAATTCTGGCTATAAGGCTTTATTCAAAGGATTTCTTGCTCCTTCAAAAGAAAAAGCATATTGAGCTTGCTTTATCCTTCTTAAATCTTGCAAAGGAAAATGAATTTATCCCAATGCCTGGAAGGACACATTTACAAAAGGCAATGCCATCATCGGTTTCCCTGTGGCTGGGTTCATTTTTAGAAAGCATATTGGATGGGATTTCCATTATCTCATCTAGCTATAAGATGAATGATCAATCTGTGCTGGGCGCAGGTAGTAGCTATGGAACATCCCTTCCTATAGACAGGGAATTTGTCAGGGAAATCCTTGGATTTGAAAGATTGCAGAAAAATGTTCTTTATGTCAACAATAGCAGGGGAAAGATAGAATCTTATATTTTATTCTCATTTCTTTGGACAATCCTTGACCTTTCTAAATTCTCTACTGATTTAATGCTCTTTTTGCTTCCTGAATTTGGCTATTTTAGCCTGGAAGATAAATTTTTGCTTGGCTCTTCCCTAATGCCACAGAAGAAAAACCCCTCTGTATTAGAGATGATCAGGGCAAGGTCAAATACATTTATCTCATATTTATTCCAGATATTATCCATTATAAACAGCCTTCCCTCAGGATATAACCAGGATTTTCAAGAGACAAAAAGGCCATTTTTCAAGGCTTGCGATTTGGCCTCTTCCATAATTGATGCGGCAATTACCATTATAAAAAACCTTAAGGTAAATAAAGCAGCCCTATTAAAGGGATTTAGCCCAGAGATATTTGCCACAGATTATGCAATAAAGATGGTTCAAGAAGAAAACCTCCCATTCAGGGATGCATATAGAAAAATAGGAGAAAATATAGGAAACCTTCCTCCCCTTGACCCCTATTCTTTAATAAAGGAAAGGAAGTCTATCGGAGGATGTGGCAATCTTTGCCTTGATGAGGCAAGAGAGGTGATTAAAGGTGCAAAGAAAGAGGTTGAAAATGAAGAAAATGCATTTAAAGAGAGGATTAGCTCTCTTATTTCGTAAGTGTTCAGACCTGAACGGTTACCTTGACCTTTATAGTTCTTTGCATAAATGGTCATAATATAGTCAGGCCACTAAATCTTCATAAAATGTATCTACTGCATTGGAACATTAAAAGTTGTATGTGTTTAGCTCCTTAATATGTGTTTAAGCTTCCTCATTAAAGAGCCAGAAACGCTTTGTTTATAAAAACGAATTGCTCGAATGATAGCGAATTAGGCGAATATTCGTGTGATTAGTTGTTATTCGTTTCATTCGTTATTAAAAAATCTCCATCAAAATTTAACATTTCTCTTTCATTTTACAATTTGCAATCTACAATTTGCAATTGTTTAGCTTTAGCTAAACACGTACTGAAATTATGTTTGCAGAACAAGCAATATTTCTGGAGAATACATCAGAAATTGTGGTCACTCATAATTATATCCATAATAATAAAGGTGATATTGGACCAGGTGATGCTCAAACGGGAAAAACCAGGAGTTGGGGTTTATCTTCACAATTCAAGCACAAATACTGTATCAAATAATACTATTTCAGATAATATAGGTGGAAAAGGTGGACATTATGCTGCGGGCTGGTGGTATGTCGCACCTGGTCGTGGAGGTATAGGCTGTGGAATATATCTTTGCAATAATTCAATAAATAATAATATATTTGGAAATACTATATTAAACAGTCAAGGTGGTGAAGGAGATCCGGGAGGTTGGCTTGTTCCACCTGCTGCCCCCTGGTAATGGATATGGTATCCACATTAGTTCAGATAGTTACAACAATACTATTTCACCAAATAACACATATAATGGTGAATCAATTCATTATTACTATGGAACCTTGGGGATTGTTGTTGAAAGTCAAACTTTAACCCTTGCTGGCTCTGGATCAACTAACTTAGGGAGGGTTGTCTTAATCAACTGCCAGAATTTTATTATAAGAAGTAACATTATTGCTGGAGGAATAGGTGAGAATGGATATTCAATCAGTGGTGGATATTCTGGTCAACTTGGTTGTCCAGGTGGTATAGGTTGTGGAATATATCTTTATAATTCAATAAATATTACAATCCAACAAAACACAATATTGAATAATCAAGGAGGTCAAGGAGGAGGAGTAACATGGGGACGTGGTCCTTGGGGTTCTCCTGGCAATGGCTGTGGAATATATTCTTGTTCATCTTCCAATCCAGTGATACATTACAACAACCTCTATAGCAACAAAAATGGCGATAATACCAAAGGCTATGGTGTCTATCACGATGGCTCTTCAGGGACAATCTCTGCTATTTACAATTGGTGGGGACATGAATCTGGGCCATATCATCCAACCACAAATGTTTCTGGACAAGGAGATAAAGTATCTGACGGGGTAGATTATAAACCCTGGATAGGTCAAAGAGAAATTATTGTTGTCCCATCTTCTGGTAATGTTGGCACACAAGTTATTATTGAAGGTTTTGGTTTTGCCACAGAAAGTGTAATCTCTATCTCCTTCGGCACACATTGGACAATTACAACCACAACTTCTAATGAATATGGCTCATTTTCCACCACCTTTATTGTAGACACCCAGCCCTCCTGTACAAAGATAATTACTGCAACAGATTCTTATGGAAACTTTGTCACCACAACCTTTAAGCTCATTGGTATCCCAACCATAAGCCTAAAGAAAGATGGACCAGATGAGGCATATACCCTATCCACCATAACCTATACCCTCACATACCAAAACACAGGACAAACAGAGCTTAATGATGGGGTTATTGAGGACATTCTGCCTGATGGCACAACCAAGAGCTTTCTCCTTCCCTGCCTAGCCCCTGGCTCATCTGGCTCAATAAATATTGAT
>JBFLYE010000205.1 GCA_040756715.1 bacterium | reverse complement strand
TTATAAAAACAAGGGAAAAAAAGATGGAATTTCTACATCTTTGGTTTTATTGATAAATGATATTCCCATTGATACATTTGATTTGGGAACAATTGCAAGGGGAGGGGAGGGGGTAATCACCTATAATTATCAAGCACCCCCTGAAAGGGGAAAAACAATAAAAGCCCAGCTTGAAATAAAGGCAATAAACAATCCAATTTATAGAAGCAATATTTTAGTAAATAAAACAGGTAGCCCTTCATCCCTTTCTTTAGAGATAAAGCCACAGATTTCAAAGGCAACACTTGGCGATGAAATAGGGTATAATATTACATACAAAAATAATGGCGATTTTCCAGCAACATCTTTAATTATCCAAGCAAGCAAGGATGAGTTTACCACATATATTCCAAATTCTACATATCTCAATCAAGCCCCAATTCTTGATATTAATGGTCAATCAAGCATTTTTTCTGGAATTTCTCTTGCAAAGCTTAATGGTTTATCGGCTGGCTCAGCGACATTTAAATTAAGGGTAAATCCCAATTGCCCAAATGCAAAAATCTTAAATATATTTGGGACAATTTCCCATCCAGCTATAATTGCAACCGCATCCATTTTTGTTGAAGCACCCAATCTTTCTGGAATAGAAAGGGCTACATTTACAAATACCAAAGTAAAGCCAGGAGAGAATATTCTCTACTCCATTACCTATGAAAACAAGGGAAGTAGAAGCGCCTACAACCTTATGATTACAGAGAGCCTTTCAAAATATATAGAGAATTTATTGGCTATATCAAATAATGGGGTTTATTCTCCATTATACCATCAGATTGTATGGAATCTGGGAGAGCTAAAGCCAGGTGAGATAGGGAGTGTAACATTTAATGCTAGACTTAAGCCTATATTGGATAATGGGATGATCATCAAAAATGATGCCTATATTGAGGCAAAGAATATCCCAAGATTTGAAATATCTGCAGGAACAATAACCATAGAGAGTGCAGGAGACCTTTCTTTTTCAATAAAGGATGTATTTCCAAAAGGACCGGTAAGCCTGGCTGATGTTTTAAGGTATGAGATTTTTGTTTTAAATAATGGCAATATGGATGTAAGCAATGTTTTTGTTTTTGACCAATTGAGCCCAAGCCTTTCTGTTTCAAGGATAAGGAGCAAGGATGAGATTATCCCAGGGGATAATACCCTTGACCTTGATGATATAGATGGATGGAATAGCCTTAAGGCAGATGGAATAATTGAAATCAGAACAAATTATGGGACATATAGGTCACAACCGATAAATACATTAAATTACCCAACCATAAAATCCCTGATGAATGAGATAAACAATGACAAAAAGGCACAGGCTAAAATTAGCTATGAGAATGATAGATTTACCATCTCTTGCGATGGCTATATCATTGGCCTGTCTGGTTCATTCTTTGAGGCAATAAAGATAAAGCCCTGCGAATATTGCACAGGAAGCTATACATCAGGGATAATAGTTTGGGAGATAGGGGTTCTTAAGGTAGGAGAAAGCAAAACAGTTTCATTTTCTGCTCAAGTTATAGGCGAGGGAACCATTACAAACTATGCGACAATTACATCCAAAGATGGCTTAGCCACAACAAATCTAATAACAATTATGGTTGAAAAAGACCCACCAATTCTTATAGGAAGACCCATAGAAGACACAGATTTTGATAATCTTGATGATGATTATGATATGGATGGAAATTATAGGATAATTTTTCCAGTTGAGGCAGAGCCTTGTGGTATAATTGAATATGAAATACAGGAAAGGCAAGGAACATTAAGCTGGTCTACAATTGGAACCTCAACAGGAAATCTTTATAATATTTCAGGAAGAACAAAAGGGTTAACCTATAGCTATAGGACAAGGGCAAGGAATAATGTAGGATTTGGAAATTGGACAAGCTCATCAGATGGGATAAAGGTTGTTGATGGTGGAGGCGTTGTATCTCCTAGTCAAGATTCTTCCATAGTCTCTGGAGGGATTACAATAATAATTCCCAAGGGCACATTTTACGAGACCATTACATTCACAATATTGCAAAAAAATATTAACATAAAATTTGCTTCTCCTCCCCTCAATTCAATCCTTTGTTCCTATGAATTGCTTGCCATTCCACAAGAATATAATGAGGCAGGAACCCAGCCTCTAAAACCCATTACCCTTATCCTTCCTTACCCTGACCCAGATTCCTCTAATGAAACAGATGACCTTTCCTATAGAATCTATAAGCTTATTGATGACCAATGGATTATTGTAGAAGGAGAGCAAGTTCTCAATCCATCCTTAAATACCATCCAATGTAGCCTTAATTCCCTCTCTATCTATGGGGTTGGTTCTCCAATTGGCCTTTCCCTTGAAGATATAACAATAAAGCCAAATCCTTGGAAGTCAAGTAAGCATAAAGGCAAGAAGATTGTATTTGAGGGTTTAAATGGTCGTGTTACTATATCAATATTTAATATGGGAGGAGAGCTTGTGTTTAAGAAAGAGGTTAATGCTCTGTGGGAATGGGATCTATTGAATAATAAGGGAGACAAGGTATCCTCGGGTGTATATTTTGCCATAATTGATGATGGAAAGGAAAAAATAATCCGGAGGTTTGCAATAATAAAATGAAGATAAGTCAGGAGTCAGGAGTCTTCTGTCTGGAGTCTTCTGTCAGGAGTCTATTTTTGTTTGTTTTGTTCTCCTTTTCTTGCTTTGCTGATTATTCAGAGGGTGTGTGTGGAGCAACATTTTTAAAGATAAATAGCCTTCCAAGACCAGTTTCCCTGGGTGGTGCATTCTCTGCTGTTTCTGATGATTTATCAGCCTTATATTACAATCCAGCAGGTCTTGCAAAATAAAAAATTCCCGAGGGTGTGGCATCAGTTGCTTCCTGGATTGAAAAGACAAAGCTTGGTATTATTGGCTATTGTTCACCCATATCGGATAGCTCTGGTTTTGGTCTCTCTGTGCTTTATCTTAAGACAGACAAAATGCCATTATATAAAGATGTAAATACATCTCAAAGCGGAGAATTTGACGCAAGTGATTTATCTATAAGGCTTGGGTTTGGTGCAAAGGTTACAAGGAGCAATTATCTTGGGATAGTAGGCGGATGGATAAACCAAAGAATAGAAGAAGAGAAAAGTCGCTCATTCTTCTTTGATATTGGAGAGATATACAAACCAAAATCTTTGGATAAAATGGCATTCTCTATTGTCCTTCAGAATTTAGGAGGAAAGGTAAAATTTATTGAAGAAGAAGATGAGCTTCCCTCTACATTAAACCTAGGTTTTGCCTATTTCCCAGCAGAAAATATTATTTTTAGCCTTGACCTTGTAAAACCAAAGGATAATAATTACGGGATAAGGTCTGGTTTTGAATGGGATGTTAAGCGCATCCTAACCTTAAGGGCTGGATTTAACTCCCAGGTCTTTCAAGACCTTGGCATTGGTATTAGTGGAGGCTTTGGAATTAAAATAGATACATTCAACCTTGATTATTCCTATGTTCCTTACCGTGAGCTTGGCGAAACACACAACCTTTCCCTTACCACCCATTTTGGAAGATAGGCTACCACTCAAAGCTTTGGATGACAATTATCCCCTCTTTCCTTGCTTTTTCTATAAATCCCTTGGTGGCAAAATGGGTAAGGAGAAGCCCTACTACCTCATATTCTTTATAATCCTTATCTTCTTCAATGAGCT
>JBFLYE010000204.1 GCA_040756715.1 bacterium | reverse complement strand
ATCTTAAAGTAAATTTATCTTAAAGGCTTAAGATTTGTCAATAATTTTCTCAAAAAGAAGGTTTAGAATAAATTTTAAATACATACCAAGATTTTAAAGAGCTTCAATCCTAACAGCGGATACCTTAAATTCGGGTATCTTTGCTATTGGGTCAAGGGATGGATTGGTCAATATATTTACAGGTGATTCCCTGAAGTGAAATGGAATAAAGACAACACCCGATGGAACTATGTCGGTTATCCTTGCCTTTATCTCTATCTCTCCCCTTCTTGATGAAACCTTCACCATTTCTCCATCTAAAATTCCAAGTTTGCTAGCATCTTTTGGGTTTATTTCAGCAAATCCCTCTTTTATGTAATTATCTAAAGCAAGACTTCTCCTTGAGAGGGTTCCTGTATGGTAATGCTCCCTTATCCTTCCTGTGGTAAGGATAAATGGGTATGCTATATCTGGCTCTTCAGCCGCTGGTTTATATTCTACTGGGCAAAATAATCCTAATCCCCGTGTAAATTTTTCCCGATGCAAAATGGGCGTTCCCGGGTGATTGACATTAAGGCAGGGCCAATGCAAACTTTCATTTTTAAGCCTTTTATGAGATATTCCTTCATAGATTGGTGTAAGGCTTGCAATTTCCTTCATAATTTCCCCTGAATCTTTGTATTCCATATTGTATCCCATTTTATTTGAGAGCATCTGGATTATCTCCCAATCTGCTTTTGCCTCACCGGGTGGCTCTATAGCCTTATTTAGCAATTGAATACGCCTCTCTGTATTTGTAAATGTTCCATCCTTTTCGGCAAATGAACAAGATGGCAAAACAACATCGGCAAGCTCTGCTGTCTCTGTGAGGAATATATCAGCAACAACAATGAATTCCTTTTTTGAAAAAGCCTCTTTTACACGGTTTATATCAGGATCAGACAAAAGGGGGTTTTCTCCCATAATATAGAGGCATTTTATATCAATAGATGCAATCATTTCTGTTAGGGTTAAACCCTGTTCGGTTGGAATCTTTACATTCCAAGCCTTTTCAAAGTTTTCCCTTATTTTCTCATCTTCTATTTTTTGGTATCCTGGTAAAAGGTCTGGTAAGCACCCCATATCACAAGCACCCTGGACATTGTTTTGACCCCTTAAAGGGTTTAATCCCGTTCCTTCCCTTCCAATATTTCCCGTCATCATTACTAGATTTGCCAAAGAAAGGACATTGTCCACACCTGTTGTATGCTGGGTTATGCCCATTGAATAGATAATTGATGCCCTTTCTGCCTTTCCATAAATCCTTGCTGCTTCAATAATAAGTTCCTTTTTGCAACCTGTAATTTCTTCTCCATATTCTAAGGTATATTTTTCAATTGCCTTGCAAAGGTCTTTAAATCCACTCGTCCTTTCATTTATAAAATCCTTCTTATAAAGACCTTCCTTTAAAATGACATTCATTAAGCAATTTATCAAGCAAACATCTGTGCCTGGCTTCTGCCTTAACCATATATTTGCTAGCTCTACTAGCTCAATCTTTCTTGGGTCTATAACAATGAGCTTTGCACCCTCTCTAATCGCCTCCTTTATTTTAAGCCCTACAATTGGGTGTGCTTCTGTTGTATTTGAGCCAATGACAATGATGCAATCAGAGCAAGCTATATCATTGATTGTGTTTGTCATAGCAGCCGAGCCAAAAGATTTTGCTAAACCAGCCATGGTTGAAGCATGGCATAGCCTTGCACAATGGTCAACATTGTTTGTCTGCAAAACAGCCCTCATAAATTTTTGAAACAAGAAATTTTCCTCATTGGTTACCTTTGCCGAAGCAAACCCACCCATAGCATCTGCCCCATATTTTTCTTTTATCTTTAAAAACCTCTTTGCTACAAAATCCAATGCCTCCCCCCATTCCACCTCCTTAAATTTTGACCCCTGACCCCTGACCCCTGACCCCTGACTTATCAAGGGTTTTTTCAGCCTCTCCTTGTGGTTTACAAAATCAAACCCAAACCTTCCCTTTATGCAGAGATTGTTGTTTGATGAAACATCAATTATTGTATTGCCTTTTGTCTCTAATATTATCGGACATCCACAGCCACAATATGGACAGATGGTCTTTGTTTTCTTTGTCTCCCAATGTCTTCCTTTCTTTTTTATCTTTGAAGATAAAGCACCAACCGGGCAGGTAGAGATACATTGACCACAAAATTCACAATTGCTCTCCTCAAGGGGCTTATTCAAGCCTGTGGTGATTAAAGAAGAAAACCCCCTATTTGCAAAATCCAAAACATTCCTTCCCATAAGCTCATCGCAGATTCTTACACACCTTCCACATAGAATACATTTGTCCGTATCCCTCTCAATAAATGGGTTTGTCCGATATGGGCTGTTTTCCTTTAGGATGCTTAATTTCTCTGAATATTTCTCCCTTCTAACACCATATTGATAGGCATATTCTTGAAGCTTACAATCCCCGTTCTTTTCACAAACAAGGCAGTCATCAGGGTGGTCTGAGAGGATAAGCTCAAGGAGCTCCTTTCTTATTTCTAAAAGCCTCTCTGTGTTTGTCTTAACAACCATTCCTTCAATTGCGCTTGTTGTGCAGGCTGGAAGGAAGCCCTTTGCTCGCTCTACCTCAACCAGGCATAGCCTACAGGCACCAAAGCTTTTAAGACGGGAATCATAGCAAAGGTTTGGAAGATCAATATTTTCATCAAGACAAACCTCAAGAATGTTCTTTCCTTGTTCTGTCTTTATCCTTTTTCCATCAATTACCAATTCAATCATTTTGCTACAATATATTCTTTATCCAATTTATCTGAAAGTAAAGAGAGGGAGTTTAGTTTTCCATTGAAGAAATTTGTAAGATTTAAAAATGCCTCCTTGTGCTCAAAACCAGCAAGCTTTGCTGTGTTTATTGCATCCCAATACCTTTCCTGTGCTTCACTTGAAAGATTAGAAAATTCAGCAATAAGCCCAAAGTTGTTATAGATATTAGAAAGAAAGGAGTAAAGCCCCTTTTCCTCTTTTGCTGATATTTTCTCCCTTAAACCCTCTTTGATGATGGATTCTGCAGCTTCAAAGCCCTCTTTTGCCTCCTTAAAATTTTTAAGCCTGGCATCAGCACAAGCAATATTATAGATGATTGTTTTATCTTTAGAAAGGATTTCAAAGCAATCCCTTGCCTTTTTATAATTTCCCTTTATGTAATAGGAAACACCGAGGTTATATGGTAATTGGCTGGTAATATATCCATTCGCTCTTGCATCCTCGTATCCTTTAATGCTTGTTGAATAGTCATTAAGGTTGTAGAATGCAGTATCTGCAAGGTTATAATGTGCCTTTCCAAAATAAGGGTCTTTAAGAATAGCAAGCGAAAAGGCTGATAAGGCATCTATGTATTTTCCTTCATCCCTTAATATTTCTCCAAGCGTGTTATAAGCAAGAGGATAACCTTCATCCTTAAGAAGGGAGGAAAGCCCTTCCTTTGCTTTTTCTTTATTTCCTTCCTTTAGTAAAGCAAGGGAAAGGAGGTATCTTGCCCCTATATTTTTTGGATATACCTTCAATATTTCTTCTAAAGGTGGTTTCCCTATATTAAGCTCTCCTTTTTCTATAAAATATCCAGCTGCCTTTACTACAATATCGGGATTAAGTGGGTTATTTTTTAGATGGTCAATTAAAAATCTGTGCAGGCTTATTAGCTTCTTGTATTGCTTGTCTTGAAAGTATAAAACTTGAAGGAATGAGATAAGGGAAATATTAGAAGGCGATACTTTTAAGCCTTTCTCAAGAGAGGAGATTGCCTCTTTTATCTCTCCCCTTCTACTTAAGTATTTTGATAAAATAAGGTGTGCGGGAATGCTCCTTGGGTCTTTCAAAAGAATTTTCTCTGCTTTTTCCTTTGCCTTTTCCCATCCCTCTGTTTTTAAAGTAGAGGAAAGGATATAATTGTGCGTATTTTGATTGCTTGGGTCTAATTCATAAGCCTTCCAAAATATAGAGCCTGCCCTTTTATAATCGTTTATCGAAAGATATGCCTCGCCAAGCTGATGAAAGAAAAAAATCTTTTGGTTTTTTAAGAAGATAAATTTTATCCATTTATCAAAGCCTTTTTCTCCCTCTTTTATTCTTTGTTTTTCTATATTAGAGATAGCAATTTTTAGCTCTTTATTGGGGAGTAAGAAAAGAAAGGCATATCCTGTGATTATTCCAATTATTCCAAGGATAAAAAGGGGAATAAAAACAAATTTTTTATTTATTTTAATAGGTCTTTTTGGAGGTGAAACCCCCTTCTTTTCCTTAAGGAGGACCTTCATTTCCTCCTGGTCCTTGCTTGGCTCTGTAATCGTTTTCTCCTCTAAAATTTTTTCTTCTTCAACAGGTCTTTCTTCTTCCTCAATTGGTTCTTCCTTGAGATTAAAAGAGGGTTCTTTGAATTCCTCCTCTAATGGATACGTTAGATTTTCATATGCGGGCTGAATAATTTCTTCTCGCTCTTCATAGATTTGGGATTCGGGTTTAGGGATTTGAGGTTCGGAAATTAGAGCTTGAGGCTCTAATATTTCAAGGGGTTTTTCTATTTCAGATTCAATCTCTACCTGTTCAACGGGCTCAAATTTAGGCTCTTCTTCTGGTGGCTTTTCTTCGGCTATTTCTTCTTCCTCTGGTGGCTCAATGGATGGCATTTCAAGCTCAATTTCTTCTTTTTCTATTGGCTTTTCTTCTTCCACAATTTCCAAAGGAGGCTCTTTGGGAATTTCTTCAAAACCCTGCTCTTTTTGTTTTTCAATCTCAGAGAGAAGCTTGTCTATTTTCTCTGGTTCTTCAATTTGGATTTTTGGTTTTTCTTTTACTTCTTTAGATTCTTCTTCCTCTACCTTCTCTATATCCTCACCAAGAAGCCTCCTTATCTCCCTTAAGACATCATCTGGTTCCTTCATTTAAACCGCTATTTTATCTAGCGGTGGGCGGATTTGAACCACCGACCTTACGGATATGAGCCGTCTGCTCTGAGCCGCTGAGCTACACCGCCATCTAATTTAGGATTTATAAATTACAATTATCTGGGATGCTAGTCAAGCCTTTTTATTGCCCTTAAGGCTTTTTTATTATCTTTATCTTTTTCTAAAACAATAAGGTATTCCTTCCTTGCCAAGAGAAGAAGGCCCTTTCTCTCATATATCTCACCAAGCGAAAGGTGTAAGTCTATAAATGTTTCTTTAGTCAAAGGCTTCTCTATCATTTTTAGGTATGACAAGGCTTTATCAAGGCATCCCTTTTCCTTATAACAAAAGGCAAGGTTTGAAATAACAATTGGGTCTTTCTCAGCAAGCAAAAGGGCTTTTTTATAGAATTCTATTGATTTATCAAAGAAACCATTTATTAAATAGGAATGACCAAGCAGGATGAATAGCTCCTTGTCAACAAACCCTTTGTGATAAGAAAATAAAAAATTTTCCTCTGCATTTTTGTAAAATTTGCTTTTCTCTTCCTTGTCTAAATATTTAGCTATATTAAAATATGCCTTTCCTAATAAAAATGCAGTTTTTGGGTCTTTGTTTATATTAAATGCCCTTTTATATAAGAAGATAGCACCCTCAAAATAGGGGAAGCTTTCTTTTACATCATCAAGATAAATGGCTTTTTTATAATAGCTCTCAGCAAGGGGAAGGATAACGTTTAAGTTATTAGAATCCCCTTTTAGTTTTCTTTCAAGGCTTTCTATTCTACTTAAATTCTTTGTCCCGATTATTCTACTTAGCCCAAATATAACAAGGAGAAACAAAAAGAATACCTTTATTCCCCTTTTTGCGAAGCTTCTTCTTCCCATCCTTTGGAAACTATAACAGAGGCAGGTCTTAGGCAAAAATCATTATCTTTCCAACCCGATTGAACCTCCTCAAGGATTATTCCCTCTCTTTGCTCTTTTATGGGAATAGAGAGAATGGCGGTGTGAAATTTGGGAGAGAAAGGATGTCCAATTGTTTCTATCCTTTTAAGCCCAAATTTTGAAAGAATTTCTTCAAATCCCTTCTTAACAAGACCAATCCCATCTATAATTTTTTCTATATTCCCTATTTCCTGTTCCCTATTCCCTGTTCCCTCTTTTAGTGCCCTCTCAAGGTTATCAAAAACATTAAGGAATTCAATAAAGATTTCTCTTTGGTATATCTTTTTTAATTGGTTTTTTTCTTCTTCTTGTCTCTTTTTATAATTCTCAAAATCAGCCTTTATCACTTTTGCCAGATTTAGATATTCCTCTATTTGCGCATCCTTCTCATCAATCTCTTGCAAAAGCTCTACCTTCTTCTTTCGCACTATCTTCTGTATTCTTTCCTTTGACTCCTGACCCCTGACTCCCGACTCCTGACTCATTTCAGCCATTTTATCCTCCAGGGAGGCCAATGGATAAACAGAGCCTTTCCCACGATTAGCTCTTCGGGAACATAGCCCCAAAACCTGCTATCATAGCTAAAATCCCGATTGTCTCCCATTACAAAGTATTTTCCCTCTGGAACTACAATAGGAGAAATCCAATTGTCTCTCTCTGAATATCCAAATATCCTATATGGATCTTGATGTATTTTATAAGGCTCATCTATCGCCTTTTCATTTATATAGACCTGCCTATCTTTAATCATTACCTTATCCCCTGGTGTTCCGAGCACCCTTTTTATATAATCCTTATGTGGATTAAGGTCAATCTTTCCAATGGTTCCTGCCCAAATTACAGGCGAGATTATTCTTAAAAGAACACCTCGATCAGGGTCTTTAGGGTTTCTAAAGACAACAATATCACCCCTTTTAGGCTTTGCCCATCTACATAGCCATTTGTCAGTAAAAGGAATCATTATTCCATATTTACATCTTATAACAAATAGCTGATCCCCGATTTCTAATGTGTGAATCATAGAGCCAGATGGAATTCTATATGGCTGGATAATGAAAAACCTGATGATTAAAGCAATGATAAGGGCTACAAACAGGGATTCAAACCATTCCCAAATCCTTTGCTTCAACCCCTTTTTCTCTTTCTTCATACTTAAATTTTATCATTTTATGGATAGTTTTGTCCACTAAATTATCTTGACCAAAGAAAGATGGGTAATATATAATTTCCTCTTATGAAAATAGGAATAATTGGTGCAGGAAGAACTGGGGCAACAACCGCGTTTTGTATTGCAAAAAGTGGAATTGTAGATGAAATTATCCTACTTGATGCAATAAAGGAGCTTGCAATAGGAGAGGCAGAGGATATAAATCAGGGGCTTGTCCTATTTCCAAAAGAGACAATTGTTAAAGGAGGAGATTATAAAGACCTTTCAGATTGTAATCTTATAATTATTACAGCAGGCTTAAGGAGAAAGGAAGGAGAGACAAGGCTTTCTCTTATAAACAAAAACCTCTCTTTGGTAGCTGATATTGTCAAAAATATTACATCAAATAACAGGAATTGCCTCCTTTTTGTTGTCTCAAACCCGGTTGACATTATGACATATGCTGTCTTAAAAATATCAGGCTTTGCAAAAGAAAGGGTTTTTGGTCTGGGGACATACCTTGATACTATAAGGCTTAAATCCATTATAAAAAGAGCTGGAAAAGACCCAAAGGATGCTATGATGATTGGTGAGCATGGGGAGAAGATGGTTGCTATTTCCTGTTGTGACAGGGAGATAATTGATAAGGTAAGAGGGGCTGGGGCTTGGATGATAAAGCATAAAGGGGGAGCAGGGTGGGCGGTTGGAATGGCATGTTTAGAAATAGTAAAGGCAATCGCCCTTGATAAAAAGGAAATATTCCCATTGTCATCCTTTATTCCAGATTATGCTATATCCATAAGCATACCTACAATAATTGGAAGGGAGGGGATAATTGGACACCCCAAAATTTCCTTAACAGAAGAAGAAAAAGAAAAATTCATAGATTCAACAAGGGTAATAAAAGAGCAAATAGTCTCTCTAAATTTATGATATAATTATTGTATGCTTTCAAAAAGGATATTAGAAATTCCGGCATCTGGGATAAGAAAATTTTTTGACCTTATCTCAAGGATGCCTGATGTAATCTCATTGGGTGTAGGAGAACCAGATTTTCCAACACCCTGGCATATCAGAGAAAATGCCTTATATTCTATAGAAAAGGGCTTCACAACCTATACATCAAATGCAGGTCTTCTTTCTTTAAGGGAAAAGATAAGCCAAATGGTCTATTCAAAATATAACCTCTCTTACGACCCAAAAAATGAGGTTTTGATTACGGTTGGTGTTTCAGAAGGCCTTGATCTTGCAGTTAGGGCTATATTAGATTTAGATGATGAGGTTCTTATTCCTGAACCATCTTATGTTTCCTATAAGCCCTGTGTCCTATTAGCAGGCGGAAAGCCTGTGGTTATTCCTACAAAATTTTCTAATAAATTTAAGATAAAACCCGATGACATTAAAGAGAGGCTAAGTAGCAGAACAAAGGCAATTATCCTTTGCTATCCCAATAATCCTACGGGAATGACATATACAAAGGATGAGCTTTCTTCTATTGCTGATGTTTGCAAAGAGAATGATATTATGGTTATCTCGGATGAAATATATGGGCTTCTTTCTTATGAAATAGAACATATACCATTTAGCACATTTTTAAAAGAAAAAACCATCTGGCTCTCTGGATTTTCAAAGGGCTATGCGATGACAGGCTGGAGGCTTGGCTATGCTCTAGGACCAGAAGAAATAATTTCTGCGATGTGTAAAATCCACCAATATATCATCCTTTGTGCGCCCATAATGAGCCAATATGCAGGTCTTTCTGCTTTAAACAGCAATAGCTTTATTGAGATAAAGGATGAGTTTTTAAGAAGGAGAAATTTGATTGTTTCAGGCTTAAATTCCATTGGTATGCCTTGTTTGATGCCTGATGGTGCATTCTATGCCTTTCCATCCATTGAAAAGACAGGTTTATCTTCCTATGATTTTGCCGAAAAGCTCTTACTTTCTGAAAAGGTTGCTGTGGTTCCTGGAAATGTTTTTGGTGATTGTGGAAGGGGGTTTATAAGATGCTCATATGCAACCTCAGTAGAAAAAATAGAAAAGGCAATAGAGAGAATGGCAAGCTTTTTAAAGAAGATTTAGCGATGAGCTTTCTTAAAAGGATGCGTACATTTTTTATTCTACTTCTTTTTATAGGATGTATAAGAGAGGAAAGATTGAGGCTTGCAACAACAACATCTCTTGAAAATTCGGGTATTCTTAAGGTTCTTTTAAAAGAATTTGAGAAAACCCATAAAATAAAGGTGGATGTAATTGCGGTGGGAACAGGAGCAGCCTTAAGGCTGGGAAGAAATGGTGATTGTGATATTCTTCTTGTCCATTCTAAGAAAGACGAGGAGGAATTTGTAAAGGATGGGTTTGGAATAAATAGGCAGGAGATTATGTGGAATGATTTTGTTCTGTTAGGACCAAGGGATGATCCCGCAAAAATAAAGGGAAAAGACCTTATATCAGGCTTAAAAAATATAGCAAAAGAAAAGGAGATATTTGTTTCAAGGGGAGACGATTCTGGAACACATAAAAAGGAAAAAGGGCTATGGGAAAAAACAGGAATAAAGCCAAAGGGAAAATGGTATCTTGAAACAGGACAGGGAATGGGAGAGACATTGATAATCGCAAATGAAAAAAATGGGTATTGTTTATCTGATAGGGGAACATATCTTTCTTACAAGAACAAGATTTCTCTTGTTATCTTGAAAGAAGACCCAAAAGAACTCTATAATCCATATTCTGTGATCATTATTAATCCAAAGAAATATCCCATAAATTATGGATCGGCAAGAAAGCTTGCAGATTGGCTTATAAAACAAGAATGCCAAAGGATAATTGGTGAATACAGAGTAAATGGAATAAGGCTTTTTAATCCTATAAATGAACCTTTCCATCCTATTTCCTCCTATATCACTACCCCTTTAGAAAAGGCAAGGTCTATAAAGGACAAATATAATCAAATGTATGAATCTCCTTGATTCTATTGTATCTTCCATAAACCTTATCTTAAAGGGAGATAGGGAATTGTTTGGGATTGTTTTTCTTTCTATTAAGCTCTCTTTCATAGCAACAACGATTTCTGCAATACTCTCTCTACCAATAAGCCTTATGATTACCCAATACGAATTTATAGGAAAAAAAATAATAATTACCATTATAAACACCCTGATGGCACTTCCTACGGTTGTGGTTGGCTTGCTTGTTTATTCGCTCCTTTCAAGAAATGGCCCTTTGGGATGCCTTTCCCTTTTATACACACCATATGCTATGGTCATTGGTCAGGTAATCCTTATCTCTCCAATCATTACAGGGCTTCTTATTTCATCTATCTCATTATTGGATATAAGGGTAAAAAAGGAAGCAATTGCCCTTGGTGCTAATAAATTTCAGGTTATGGCAGTGATTTTTGAGGAAGGAAGGCAAGGATTTGTCTCTGCGATTATTTGTGGATTTGGAAGGGTTTTCGCTGAGGTGGGAATCTCAATGATGGTGGGTGGGAATATAGCTTCCTATACCAGGAATATTCCAACCGCCATTGCCCTTGAGACAAGCAAGGGAAATTTTGCCCACTCGTTTGCTTTAGGCTTAATCCTTCTTCTTGTTGCATTCATTATCAACCCCTTGTTTCATTACCTTAGAAAATAATTGCTTTGGTTTAACACCAATAGAAGTCCTATAAGATTTCAGCCATTGGAATATCAGGGGATTTTGGATTGTGCATAAGTCTCTTTGTTGTCATATCCACAACAAGGTCTAAATCCTCTAATGGTATCTGACCAATCAGGGATTCTCCTTTACTTACCTCTCCTAAACAATCAAAGATACCTCCCTTCCATTGATTCTTAGGAGAACCCCTCGATAAACAGGCTTTATTTGAATCTGATTGTTTGCCTACCTTATCGGCTAAGGTATTTACGCCCTTTTGAATCTCTTTTCTTGCTTCTTCATTAAAGCTTAATTGTTTTGCCATTATTGGACAACCATTGACTTTATGGCAGAGAAATCATCTGCCTTTATTTTGTAAAAGTATAATCCAGAAGAGAGGTTTTCTCCACTATCATTCTTTAGGTCAAAGAATATTGCCCTGTTTCTTTGGGTATATGAGCCTTTAGGTTTTTGTCCTAGCTCTATTGTCCTTACCCTTTGTCCTAAGATGTTATAGATTTCTAGAGAAACATTTGAATCTTTGGAAAGCTTGAATGGGATATAGCAGGCATCCTTTGCGGGATTGGGATAGGATTGAAGGAGCTCTGAGATTTGGGGGGCTTGTGTATTTATGGTTATTGAGATTGCTTGGGCTTGCATTTCTTTGTTTGCCATATTCCTTGTTGAAATTGGGATAATCTTTATTATTGATTCTGGGTCTTCTGAGATTGCTTTAAAGATTAGGG
>JBFLYE010000203.1 GCA_040756715.1 bacterium | reverse complement strand
TAAGTATGGAGTTTTATAACAAAAAAGATAGGTATGCTTTGGCTTTATCTTGTATAAAGAGGATAAAAGAAGAAAACCTAAAGGAAAAAATGGAATCTCTTAAGAGAGAAATAATGGAGAAGGAAGGAAGGAATGAGAATGTAAAAAAGCTTCTTTCTTCTTATCAAGAATTGGCAAAAAATATTGAAGCGTTAAGATGGACAAGGAAGATATAATCAACAAGCTTGTTGAGATATGGGAGGAACAGGGGAAGATTACTTATGACGAGTTAACCTTCCTCCTTCCCGATAATTTCCCCCTTGAGGAAATTGATACCCTTCTTCAGGAGCTTTCTGAACAATATGGAATAGAGATTACAGAGGGGATAGGGCCAGAAGGGGCTTTTCTTGAAGATGTAGGGGAGGAAACAAAGATAGAAGATCCCATAAAGGTATATCTTAAAGACATTGGCAAGGTCCCTCTTTTATCCTCTAAAGATGAGATAGAAATTGCAAAAATAATGGAGGAAGGTTGGAGCAAATTAAAGGAGAAGATAGCAAGTTGTAAGGTAACCATAAAATTCTTACAGGAAATGAAGGCAAGTGTTGATAAAAACCGTATAAAGATAAGGGAGATATTCAGGCAGGAAAATGGACCATCTCCATTGAGAGAGGCAAGGCTCTATACCCAATTTAAAAAGTTTATCGAACGGCTTGAGGAAGAAAGAAATAAGGAAAAAAAGAAAAAAATATTGAAAAAGTTTATCCATAGGGATGTTGCTTCAACTATTGCAGAAAGGATAAAGAAAATAGCAATAGAGATAAAAAAAACAGAGGGGAAGATAAAAAGACTACGAGAAAAGATAAGAAAAAAAGACAGCCAAGAACTAAAAGATAAAAAGGAGGAATATGTCCAAAGGCTTAAAGAGCTTCGTCAAATAATTGGAGAACCAAGAAAAAGGATAAAGGATATTGCAAAGGATTTAGCGGTAATCCAAGTAAATATAGAGGAGGCAAAGGAAAAAATGATTGCTTCTAACTTGAGGCTTGTTGTGAGTGTAGCAAAGAAATATATGAATTGGGGTTTAAGTTTTCTTGACCTTGTTCAGGAGGGAAATATTGGGCTTATAAAGGCGGTTGAAAAATTTGAGTATAAAAAGGGCTATCGCTTTTCTACCTATGCCACTTGGTGGATTAAACAAGCAATCACAAGGGCAATCGCTGACCAATCAAGGACAATAAGGGTTCCTGTCCATATGGTTGAGCAGATAAACAGGGTGATTAAGGAATCTCGTAAGCTCCTTCAAAAGATAGGAAAAGAACCATCTCCTGATGAGATTGCAGAAGGGCTAAATTGGCCAGTAGAAAAGGTGCAGGAGGTCTTAAGAATTTCCCAAGAGCCAATCTCCCTTGAAACCCCTATTGGAGATGAAGGAGACACTTGCCTTTCGGACTTCATTGAAGATAAAAGCATTGCCTCTCCTGCAAATTTAACTACATTCTTCCTTCTTAAGGAAGAAATAGAGAAGGTTTTTTCATCCCTTTCCTTCCAGGAGGCAAGGGTATTGAGCTTAAGATTTGGCTTGGAAGATGGTTATCCTCATACACTGGAAGAGGTTGGGATGAAGTTTAATGTTACAAGGGAGCGTATTCGCCAGATTGAGGCAAAGGCATTAAAAAAGCTTCAACATCCACTAAGAAGTAAGAAACTAAAGGATTATCTGGATATTTAGGATTTAATGGAAAAACCCATAGCTATTTTTGATTCTGGGATTGGTGGAGTTACCGTTTTGAAGGAGATTATAAGAATGCTTCCCCAAGAGGACATTATTTATTTTGGTGATATTGCAAGAAGTCCATATGGCTCAAAATCAGAATCTTTGGTTATCAAATATGCAAATCAAGCCCTTTCCTTTCTCCTTTCACAGGAGGTAAAGCTTGTTGTCATAGCTTGCAATACCGCAAGCTCTGTTGCTATTGAAAGCCTATCCCAGAGATTTCCCTATATTATTGATGTTATAGACCCTGTTGTTTCCGAGGCAATAAAGCTTGGGGAAACAATTGGTGTAATTGGGACAAGAAGGACGATTGCTAGCTCCATTTACCAGAAAAGGATAGTAAGAGAGGGCAAAAAGGTTATCGCAAAAGCCTGTCCATTATTTGTCCCATTGGTTGAGGAGGGATGGATTGACCATAAGATAACAAGGGCTATATGTGAAGAATATCTTTCGGAATTAAAGGGAAAAATTGATGTTCTCATCCTTGGCTGCACACATTATCCATTTCTCTTACAAACAATTAAGGAAACAATGGGTGATAATATTCATATTGTCAACTCATCTACCTCAACAGCCATTGCTACAAAAACATTATTGGAAAAGGAGGGCTTGCTTAACATAAAGGGGGGGAGTTTAAGATTTTATACAAGTGATACCCCAGGCGATTTTATGCTTAAAGCAGCTGGTTTTCTTGACATTTCAATTCCAGATATCCAAAGAATAGATTTAGAGGAATATGAAGGCAGTATATCCAGGAAGGTTTGATCCACCAACATTTGGCCATTTGGATATTATAAAGAGGGCATCCTCTATTTTTGATGAAATAATTGTTCTCTGTGCAGAGGATGCAACAAAGAAGACCCTATTCTCAAAAGAGGAAAGAATTGAAATGCTAAATGAGATAGCCAAAGGAATAAAGGGGATTTCCATCTCATCATTCAAAGGACTTCTGGTTGATTATCTTAAGGAGAACAAAATAAAGGTTGTCATAAGGGGGCTTCGTGCGGTTTCTGATTTTGAATATGAGTTTCAGATGGCCCTTACAAACAAGAGGCTTTATCCAGAATTAGAGACGGTTTTCCTAATGACAGATGAGGCATATTTTTATCTATCATCCTCTGTGGTAAAGGAGCTTTCCAAGCTTGGAAAGCTTCCAAAAGGATTTGTTCCAAAACAGGTGGAAGAAAGGTTAAAATTATTTTATCAAAAATAGTAGACAAAATGTTTATGGAAAAACTATAATTTTGTAAAATGGGACAGAAAGTAAATCCAAGAAGCTTTAGAATAGGACAAGGTTATACTTGGGATTCAATATGGTATACAGGAAACAAAAGGGAGTATGTGGAGAACCTTGCCGAGGATATCTTCATTAGAAATTTTATTGAAAACTATTTTGCAAATGGCGATATTGATTCGGTTGTAATTGAAAGATTTGGTGAAAAGATTAAGATAAATATCCATACCGGAAGACCAGGGGTTGTTATTGGAAGGGGAGGAGAGGAGATAGAAAAGATTAAAAAGCTCTTATCTTCTAAAATAAAAAAAGAATTTCAGATAGATATCTATGAAATAGCTGACTCAAATCTCAATGCCCCTCTGATTGCCAAATCTGTGGCAAAGTCTATTGAAAAGAGGATTCAACATAGAAGGGCGATGAAAAGGGCTGTTTCTAATGCAATGGCATCAGGTGCACTGGGAATAAAAATCTCTGCGGCTGGAAGGCTCCAAGATGCAGAGATAGCAAGAACAGAATGGTATCGTGAAGGAAGGGTTCCCCTTCATACCATAAGGGCTAATATAGATTATGGAATAGCAGAGGCAACCACAAAGTTTGGAAAGATTGGAATAAAGGTGTGGGTTTATAGAAAGAGAGAGGAAGAATAGTAATTATAACCTATCTCTCCAGGCTTTTTACATCAATAAAGGGTAGGACGCCACCTGTAATTTGGGGCATTCTTCCATCCCATTTTTCTATAGCCTTTAAATTCGCCTCTATTTGCCTTAATCTTATAAGGTCATCTGTAATGTTTTCCCTTTTGAGCTTCAAAGCCTCTGCCTCTGCCTTTGCTTGTGCTACTTGCTGCTCTGCCTCTATCTTTATCCTTTCAAGGTCTCTTTGTGCCTTTAAAGCCAATTGCTCTGCGGTTTGCTTTGCCTCAATAGCCTCGGTAAATTGCTGGGAGAACATAAAGTTGACAATGGAAAGCTCATCAACGATAATATCGTATGGTAATAATTTTTGCTTCAAAAGCCCTTTTATCTCTTCTCCTACCTTTTCCCTTTCTGTAATAAGCTCAACAGCCGTATATTTTGCGGTAACAGCCTTTACACCCTCCTGAATTGCCGGGTCTATCATCTTCTCTTTAAACTCAGCTCCAATTCTCTGATAGACCTTCCATGCCTTATCAGGCAAGATGTGGTAGTTGAGGGCAATGGTGGAGTGTGTCTGCTGAAGGTCTTTTGATGCTGCTGCTGCATCTGTCTGTTCCTTATTAACCCTAACATCCATTTGAATTACCCTTTGCATAATTGGGATTCTAAAATGGATGCCCTCATCTAAAACCTTAGAAGAAACCGCCCCAAAATTTAGCACAACCCCCCTTTTTCCTGCCTCAACAATAACAAGGGGGTTAATTAAGGGAAGAAGAAAAAGCAAAAATAGAAGAATAATCCCAAGAGTTATCCCAATATTTTTAAACCTTCCCACCTTTCTTTTGACTTCATAAATCTCCTCTTTCATTTTTTTTCCTCCTTTTATTTTTCATTGCGAGATATTATAATATAAGAAATGAAATATGTCAATGTTGTTTTTTGGAATTTGTTTGGGGATGTAGTTCAACGGGAGAATGCTTCCTTGGCGTGGAAGAGGTTGCGGGTTCGATTCCCGCCATCTCCACAAGGTATTGAAAGATGGAGGGATTAAAAGATAAAATAAAAAGTAAGAAGGCAAAGATTGGCGTGATTGGGCTTGGCTATGTAGGACTTCCCTTGGCAACTGAATTTGCTCTTTCTGGATTTTCTGTCTTGGGATTTGAGCTTTCAGGGGATAAGATTGAAAAGATAAATAAAGGCATTTCATATATTCCTGATGTTAAAACAAGCGATATTGCCTTTTTAATTTCTGAAAAAAGGCTTTCTGCCACAGATAATTTCTCCCTTCTTTCATTGCAGGATGTAATCTTTATCTGTGTTCCCACTCCATTTACCAAGGCAAAGGCACCTGATATTTCTTATATTATTGCTGCAACAAACTCAATTAAGGAAATCCTAAAAAAAGGACAACTTATCATCCTTCAAAGCACAACATACCCTGGGACAACCGAGGAGGTTGTTGTTCCAATCCTTGAGGAAACAGGCTTTAAGGCAGATATTGACTTCTTTGTTGCATTTTCTCCTGAGAGGATTGACCCTGGGAATAAATTATGGACAATAAAAAATACACCAAAGGTTATCGGAGGTTTAACAGAAAAATCCACCGAGCTTGCTTGCCTTTTGTTCTCCCAGATAATCTCAAGTGCTAATGTTCATCCTGTATCTTCCCCAA
>JBFLYE010000202.1 GCA_040756715.1 bacterium | reverse complement strand
AAAAACACTTGACAAAAGAAAAAAGGTATAATATACTGTTTTTAGAATGAAGAAAGTAGCTGATTTCAAAAAACTACAAGAAAATAAAGGGGTCTCTATCCTTGCCCTTTCAAGGTCAGCTACTATCTTCATAGAGACCCCTAAATTTTTTTCAAATGCTTTGGTATGCAAGATATAAACTGCCTGACGGCAGGTGGCAAAATTGGGCAGTCTTTGAAGACAAAAAAGAGGCTGAAGAAATTATGAAATTTCACGCTCAAGGCAGAGATTTTGAAATACTTTCTGAAGAAGAATATGAAAAAAAAGAAAAAAACACTTGACAAAACTTTTTTCTATATTTTATAATTTTTAGTAAAATGAAAGGTAGAATTTTAAACCTAAAGAACCTAGAAATTTTAGGGGTTTCTATGTGTGCTTTCCCAAAGGCAATTCTACCTTTCATTTGCCATAGAGACCCCTTTTCTAAACTACTATGAAAAAAAACTTTTATATTGGAATAATAATATTTTTCGTATTCATTATTATAATGCTTCCTTTTCTTGCTTCGTTAAACTTTGTTAGCTCTGTTAAAGCTGATAATTCTTATTTCCAAGTAGGCAGATGGCAACTTTTTCAAGGAACTTATATATTTAGGGATAATGAAAAGCAAAAACCTGGAGAGATACTGAGACCAGATAATACACGAGAAGAACAACGAACTGCAATATTTTTATTAGATACAACAACAGGAAAAGTATTTAAATACGCAATAGGAATTACTTGGGATGGGAAATTTTACGAAAATTGGTATTCAACAGAATATTCTCCAAATGAATAAAAATTTTTCTTGACAACTTATGTATATTTATTTATAATTATAAAAATGAAGGGGAAGCCTAATAGATTGATGAATAAACTAGGAACAATGGATTTACTTCCCATTTTAAAAATTTCTTTACGCACATTTTACAGATATATAGAAAAAGGGGTCTTTAAAGGTTATATAAAACAAGACCCTATTTCAAAGGATTATTATTTAAATCCTAAAGATTTATTAAAAGTTAAAGAAATTTTAAGAGTTACTTAAAATAATGACAATTTATAACAACTTATAATATATATTATGTTAACTTGGAATAAACTAAAATGATTTGGCTACATTTCATTGGGAAAAAGTATTACACTATCAACGCCTTCGTAAAAGAAGCGGAAAAGATAGGTATAAGCAGAAGGATTGATATAAAACGCCTCAAGAATATGAATTGGGGAGATACTATATACCTTTTTCAAGGAGATTCTAAGGGCTCAGTTTTGTTTGGTTTTTTCAAATTAAACAATATCTATGGTATCCCAAGTGAAGCAGTCAGAAATCTTGTAGAGAAAGGAAAAATAAGTCTTTCTTCTTCTTCAGATATAGGAAAGAAAATTGAACGAGGTTGTGGAGAATATATTATTACTGCCTCGTATGTCTGTAATTCTTCCTTGACAATTAAAGAAATACTTGAAGAAATTGAAAAATTAGGTTTAAAAAAGCTTAATCTATTGATTGGAGGCTCTTTTTTCCCTCACGAAAGAATCAAAAGCAAAATTCCTTTTCAACAAGGATTTCGCAAATTTGATTATGAGGGCTTTATAAGGGCTTATAGAAATCAAGGAAACAACAAAAGAGTCAAAGGGCAATTTTATATAGATGAAGAAATTCCAGAAGACCCAGAACTAACAGACCAAACACAAAAAAATAAGATTATTGAAATAGAAGATTATCAAAAGAAATGATAGCCGAGATAATTCACAAAATTGCTGAGCAAGAATATAAAGAAAAGGAAAGCAAATACTACCCTAGACCATCTCTTGCTGGAGAAGATAGATGTTTGAGACAGCTAGTGTATTGGAGGCTCAATTTTTCTCAAACTCCCCTATCAGGAAGAGGTATAATAGTTTTTGATGATAGTGCCTGGCATGAGGAACTAACCCTAGATTGGATTAGAAAGACAGCCTACAAAATCCATAGCCAACAAATGCAAATAGAATGCAGATGGGAAGGCTATCCTTTCATTCTAAAAGGCAAGATTGATGGTATTTTGCAAGACTTGGAAGGTAAAGAATACTTACTGGAGCATAAAGCTATCAATCATTTCTCTTGGCAGGAACAGGCAAAAGGCAATCCCGATGTAAATAATTTGGCTCAATGTGCCATATATTTAAGGGGATTGAAAGAAATTTCAGGAATAACAGAGGGAATTCTGCTTGTAAAAAATAAAAATACAGCCCAATATTTAGAATTCACTTTAAGTTATGATTACTTAAAGGATTGCTTGAAAGTAAATCAAATGTTTGTATCAACAAAAGGGATGAAACCTATTGAAATCAATAGAGATTATCCCGATATAGTAAAGAATTCCTTTAAAAAATTTCAAGAAGTAGAAGACTATGCAGAAAAAAAAACCATTCCCAAGAGGCAATATAAGAGGGATAGTTGGCACTGTGATATTTTATATTGTCCA
The DNA here is from genome assembly GCA_040756715.1 of bacterium. Classification (NCBI taxonomy): domain Bacteria; species bacterium. The sequence continues at coordinate 4,090 of JBFLYE010000202.1, read as the reverse complement.
TTCAGTGAACTTTGCTGGGAGAATTACCAAAAAGAATTTGAAGAATTAGCAACAGGGGTTGACTTAACAGAGGAATTAGAGATCCTTTGTGGTTATTATCTTGAAACAGATATGCACCTCAAAGAGATAGAAAAGGAAAACAAAAAATTAAAGGAAAACATTAAATTAGTATTACAAAATAAAGGAGTAAGAGAAGGAATTGCAGGAAAATATATCATCACAAATAAGCTAATTGAGACCTGCCGTGTTAAAAAAGAACTTATACCTTTGGAAATCCTTGTAAATTGTCAGGAACAGGGATTTTCAGAGAGATTAACCATCAAATTAAAGGAGGTAAAAAATGAATAATAAAATAATTCAAGATGATAACTGCAATATGATTAAAGGGGCTTTAAGAGAAATGACTGAATTTGAATTAGAATTAAATAGTTTAATCAACAAATATAGCCGAGAAAATATCAGCAACACTCCTGATTTTATTTTAGGAGAATATTTACAAGACTGCTTACAAGCATATGAAAAAGCAGTTAATTTGAGAGATAAATGGAAAACCTAACAACTGAAGAAGCAACCCAATTAGCCCAAGACAAGGAGAATTGGGAAAGGGGTGGAGGGTATGTAAGGGATTTAGAAGGGATAAATAATTGGAAAGATGAAGAATCTTTTCCTGACTTTAAACTTCTCTTTATTTTCCCTGTTTCCTTTAATTCCCTGAAAAAAAGAGAGGTGTTTATTAAGTTAAATGAAGCTTTTGTAAGCTTTATAAACGAAAACTTGAAAGGTTTAGAGGAAGGAGGTAAATAAAATGAACGGAAAAACATTTACAGAGATTAAGGGCTGGAGGGAAACAAGATATTTGCCCAGACTTGGAAAGATAAGGCTAGGAATAAAAGGAATAAGTAGACGAACAGGGAGAGAATACCCCATAGAAATAGATTACTTTTACTGCCCTCCAGAAGTGAAAGCAATTCATGGAGAACAACCAAAAATACTTGATATTATGTTCCCTTCTGACGACCCTACAATAATTATCCCCTTCTGCTACAAAATGTATGGGGCTAACAACAGGCTAAAATGCAAAGGAAATGGAGAGGAAGCCCTATATTGGGATACAGAAACAAGGGAACTGAAAGAGAAAAAATGTCCCTGTGAGTATTTAGGAAGTAAAGACCCACGAAACAGTTGCGATAAAAGAGGGCATCTAATGGTAATTCTTCCTCTTGTTTCTTTAGGTGGAGTATATCAAATAGACACGGGAAGTGGAGCAAATATAAATCGTATTCTGGATGCCATAGCTTATTGGCAGACAATGGTAGGCAGATGTAGGGGCATCCCTTTAACCCTAGAGAGAGTACCAGAGAAAATACTATCTCCTGATGGAAAAATGAACATCCATTACCTTTTCAGATTTGGTTGTAAAATGAAGGTAGAAGACTTAAATAAAGCCATTGAAAATACTAAACAAATATTAGCCATTGATTACAAAATAGAGCCTCCAAAGGAAGAAGGAATGTTGGATGATACTCCTATTGAGTATATAGATGAAGAAGATATACCAACATTGCCACAAGAAATAAAGCCACCTCAAGAAAAAAATGTTGAAGATGACGAAAATACGCCTATAAAAAGTTATCGGGAACGACTAGGGGACCTAATGAAAGAGGTTTATAAAGACGATTTATCAGCTATGCAACAGGAATTGCTCAAATTAACTTCTTTTGTCAACAAGGAAGGAAAAGAGATAGTAGGAGAGACTTCTTTAAAAAGTTTGTCAGACGCACAGGCAAAGGTAGCCTTTTATAAATTTAGAAAGGAAATAGAAGAAGAAGAAAAACAAAAGTCAGAAGGAAAACTCTTTGAGGAGGAGTTAAAAGAAGAAGATAGACAAAGAAAAATAGATAGTATAAAAGAAAATCAACAACGGCTTAATGAATTAGGGATTGACCCTTTTGTTATTAAGCAAATTTTTACTTCTGAAGGAATAAAAGAAGGGCTAAATAAAGCCAATGATGAGCAACTGGACGAAATAAAAAAACAACTGGAACAGTTGGTAGAAAGAAAAGAAAGAATTCATGGAGAACAAGAATTTGAAAAAAAGGAGGTAATCACTAATGATAAAACAATGTAATTGTGAAAATAATTTTCAAGATGAGCGTTATGGCAAAGGGATGAGAGTATTTAATACGGCAGGAAAAGGAACAAAATTAAGATGCACAGTTTGTGGTAGAGAAATTCCAATGCCAAACGAAAAAAATGATAAAAAAGGAGGAAAAAATGACAAAAGAATTGAAATATATTAAATTTGTCTTTGATGAGGCAGAAAAAGAATTGAAAATCACAGCAGGAAACAATGAAGTAATCATCAAAAAACCCTATCTTGGTTCTCTGCAACGATTTCTCATTAGAATTGCAGAGAAAATGAGCCATAAGAAAGGAAATAGAAAGAAATATGGAATTGAATCCTAAACAATTTAAAGTGAAAGAAATAAAACCAAAGCTGGCTTCAGAATTAAATAGGCTCTGGCATAGCCATCTGCCACGAATTTCTATATCAAATATAGTCAGAAACACTTACTGGGTTTGTTACGGATTATTTCTTGGAGAAGAAATTTATGCAATTGGGATTTGGACAAGCCCGATTGCAGGGAATAAATTTAAGGATAGAAAAGAAATTTTAGAATTAAGAAGATTAGCTGTAAATGACAAATGTCCTAAAAATACCTGTAGCAAAATGATAAGTTTAATGATTAAGAAGATTAGACAAAAATTTCCAGAGATAAAAAGACTAATAAGCTACCAAGATACTAGTTGCACATTGGGAACAATCTATGAAGCAAGTAACTGGGTGGCTACTCATAAAACTAAATTTGCTTCTTGGTCCCATCATAAGAGAACTCGTAATCCTGATCAGATAATAGGAGATAAGATTAGGTGGGAATATATTTTAAAATGCAGATAAATCAAATCATTAAAACAATAGAAAAACAGCTTTTACTTCTTAAGGAAGAAGTAGAAAAAATAAAACAAGGCAGATTTATAAGCTGTCTTCAAATAGAAGAAAGAATTAAGGTAATAGAAGATCAGTTGGAAGCGATAAAATGGGAAATACAAGAAAAATGATTTATATTGGCATTGATCCAGGAATAACAGGAGCAATTGCCATCAACGATGACAAGATTGAAGTTCATCCTATGCCTACTATTGCAATTTCAAAGACTAAAAGAGATTATAATATTCATAAAATAGTAAAAATTTTTATTGACATAAAAAAAGATTTACTTATTTACCCTCTTTCAACTTTTTCCACTTTTATACCTCCAAAAATTTTTGTAGTAATAGAAGAAGGAGGAGTAATGCCCAAAGAAGGTAGGGTCTCATCATACAAAACGGGACGAGGATTGGGAATAATTGAAGGTATAGTTAGTGCCTTGCAATTGCCTTTTGTGAAAGTTAAACCTTGCACTTGGAAAAGGGAAATGCTAAAGGATTGTGCAGGGGATGACCCTAAAGGAAAGGCTATTTTACAGGCAGAGAGATTATTTCCAGAAGTAAGCCTGTATAGAACGGACAAGTGTAAAAAACCTGACCACAACTATGCAGATGCTCTTCTCCTTATGGAATATGGAAGGAGGATATCAGGAGGAGAAAATGAAAAAAACAAAAGAAAATAAAAAAATAGACATAGAAAAATGGATATTTAGATTTGTTATTGGGTTAGGAATTTTCACAGTAGGGGTCCAGATAGGGATATGGCAAGGCAGGAAGCTTCAGAAAGAAGAAAATGACATCCAGATAAATAGCCTTCAATCTCTACAAGTTGTTGCAACTGCCTATTCCCCAGATAAAGGGCAATGCGATAACGACCCACTCATTACAGCAACTAATAAAAAAGTAAAAGAAGGCGGGATTGCTGTATCAAGACCCCTTGAGAAAATTTTACCTATGGGAAGCTGGGTGTTTGTTGAGGATAAACTCTATGAGGTCAATGATAGAATGAGTCCTAAATGGCAAGACTATCGGATAGATGTATTTTGTTGGAATAAAAATAAAGCTAGGGCATTTGGGAAGAAGAAAGTAGTAATTTGGTATA